>NZ_JAPZRB010000277.1:0-3429 GCF_027531105.1 Microcystis sp. LE18-22.4A | reverse complement strand
GTAACAAAAATGTAGAGCTAATGTAGAGCGATTGCATTATTTTTGAAACTATCTACATCGTCAGTAATAAATTAGCCAAGTATTAATCAAGAGAAGATTGGCTCTTCGGGACTTGGTATGGTTCGATAGGGGGGCATAAATCGACTAAATCCTTATCTGGCAAGGGATTTAATTGATTAGTTCGCTCTAGATCGAAAATAATTGACAAAAATTGCGGTAATGTCTGTCTCTATAAGGGTTTCATTCCTTATAACCCCCGTCTATTGCATAACACAAACCGAAGAGCCAGAAGATTCGATTATTTTTCATAGTTCTGTAATTTTTGTTCGTATTTTGTGGTGCAATCAAATTTTATAATCTTGCGACAAGTTTTTTAATCACATTATGGCATTTTGTTCTCTGGTCTTTCGAGACCTGTATATCTTCTTTATAAACTAAATAATGAGGTGTATCTAACATTTTGCTCAAGGGTAATCCTTGATTGGCGGATACTACTCCAGCACTATTAAAATCTCTTATTTCATAGTTATATGCTTTTTCAAACTGTGCTTCATCATAGTTGTATTTGTCCCCATCAACAAAACGACATTTATTTCTTTGATACTCTGAAAACATTTTTCTGACAGCCTCTTCTGACAATGCTTTAAAAGCGTGGGCGGTACCACTTTTCTGAGTAAATCTATTTCCCAAAAGCAAGGCGATTTTGGGTCTCTCTAGCCCATACTTATGAACTTTATTGGCAAATGTATAATTACCATATACGGGATGTTCTTTTTCTGTTCCCCAAACTAGATTAAACAACCCAGATATGGCATAAATTGAAGAATCATCAGCATTTATAGGAATCAATAGTTTCTGTCCTGATAAAATTGCAATTTGTGTATAAATTGAAAAACTAGGATTAGTATCAATAAAAAATGTAGTGGGCTTACTAAAAATAGAGCGTTCTGTAAAGTTCTTCATAATAGAATGTATTTCAACCCAGGGAGAATCTGCACTTGATAGGGGTACTGTGTTTGCTCTGTCTGCTAAAAGAGGCGCAATTAACTCAAGATTTCCATCACCACACATTAAAAAAATATTTGGTGACAAATTATCATTAATTTCTTTTAATTGAAGCAAGTATCGATTAGCATCACTTGTATCTTTCTTTAAAGCACTATCTGTCAAATAGCCAACTACGGTTCTAGGAGTCTCTTTAATAATTAGCTCTTGAAGATAGTTTTCAGCTTTCATTCCACCGCCCATAAGCATTACCGAGGAATTTGCTTGTGGACACATATCTATAACTACAACATTTCGATCTAAGTTTTCTTCTGCATACATAGATGCAACGTGAAAAGTAATAGTGCTTTTGCCAACTCCGCCTTTATTGTTCCAAATAACGTAGCTTTTATTCATAAATACCTTTAGTGCTAATTTTCATTCTCGCCTAACCTAATATGACAAGCGAAGTGTTCTGATTGTATCATAGACTAAAAATAATTGTCTATGGGACAGTGTTTTCTATAAGTGTTACAGCAGCTATCTTAATGGTGAGATGCGAAGTTGTCGTTTTAGTGAGTCAGGAGTCAGGAGCTAGGAGTCAATTTTAGGAGAAAGGCTGTAAAAAAGCACAAATAAAAGATGATAGACCGAAAAAAGCGAGCCAAAGAAGGCAGAAATCTGGAAAACTAGCTCAAATCTAGGCCAAGATTAAAGACAATCAGCCTGATTTCTTGCAGAAACTATCTACTAGAATTGTCCGTGAGAACTAAACGATAGTTCTAGAAAATTTAGAGATGGTAAGCGTCTCGATCGAGCATCAACCTAGGCGAAGATCGTTTATTTAAGCCCGTTTGAGCTGCCAGTCATTACCGCCGCAGAGAGCGCAGTGAGCAGATCAAATCTACAATACCAGATTTTCAAGTGGGGAATCTGGGTTAAAATAGACCGAGAAAGTTAACAAAAAAATTGTCTCGCTCAAGTGGGCGAAAATCAGCTTATGACCCTTGCGGTGGCGATCGAAAAGTTAAAAAAATCCTACGGTCAGACGGCAGCGGTTAAAGATATCTCCTTTACCGTGGCAGCGGGAGAAATCTTCGGTTTACTCGGTCCCAATGGTGCGGGGAAAACCACCACGATTCGCTGTCTTTGTACCCTTGCTAAACCCGATGGCGGCAAAATCGAGGTGGGGGGTGTCGATGCCCTGAATAACCCCAAATCCGCCCGTAAACGCCTGGGTTACGTTGCCCAAGAAGTCGCCCTCGATAAAATGCTCACCGGCCGGGAACTGTTGCAACTACAAGCGGCTCTCTATCACATTCCCGCTCAAAAGTCAAGAGATCGAATTAAAGAATTAATAAATCTTTTAGGATTAGAGGAATACGCGGACAAAAAAACGGGGATCTATTCCGGCGGCATTAAAAAACGGCTGGATTTAGCGGCGGGATTACTGCATCAGCCGGAGGTTTTGGTGCTGGATGAACCAACTGTGGGACTCGATATCGAAAGTCGTTTGATTGTCTGGGATTTTCTGCGACAATTGCGGGCGGCCGGAACCAGTGTATTAATTACCAGCCATTATCTCGAAGAAATTGACGCCTTGGCCGATAACTTGGCAATTATCGACAATGGTATCGTCATCGCTCGCGGTACCCCCTCACAACTGAAGGAGCAACTGGGCGGCGATCGCATTACCCTAAAAGTGCGAGAATTTTCCCCAGAGGAAGAAGCCCTAAAAGCGAAAGAGTTATTATCCCGTCTGCCTTTTGTCGAGGAAGTGATCGTCAATACCGCCCAGGGTAACTCCCTTAATCTCATCGTCACGGCGAATAGCAATCCTTTAAGCAAAATTGAACAAACCCTAGCCGAATCGGGATTACCCGTGTTCAGCATGGCCCAATCCCGTCCTAGTCTCGATGATGTCTATCTGGCGGCCACCGGACGCACCCTGATGGATGCGGAAATTGCCGCCGCCAGCAGTCGCGACCTGAAGGCGGAGAAAAAACAAGCGATGAAGGAATCCTAGTCGGGCGAGAAAGGCTGTAATATTGCCTAATTGCCCGGTTAAATCATCTATAATTGGAGCGAGAGGAATCCCGTTAAACCGCGTAGCGGTTAACGGGAGATAAATCGCCACCGGAATGAAACTAACGCGGTAGGGTTTCCACTTTCGGGGAGTTTTGGTTCTCAACGTATTTTTTTAGTTGTTCGACAGTAACGCCGCCACAACTAGCCACGAAATAACCTCCCGTCCAAAAATAAGGTTTATTGTCGAAATACTTGGCCGCCAAATCCGGAAATTCTTTTCTAATTAAGCGACTACTAACTGTTTTAAGGTTAGCGATTAATTTGGATAAAGCGATGTCAGGTTTGTCATCGATAATCAGGTGAACGTAATCCGATTCACCGTTGAAATCAAGCAACACGCTTTCCCATTTCGTCAGC
>NZ_JAPZRB010000635.1:0-1393 GCF_027531105.1 Microcystis sp. LE18-22.4A | reverse complement strand
AAACCGCCGACACCATCGGTCAAAGCATGGGGGCATCGCGGCTGGGGTTGTCTCTTTCATCGCTGCTCTTTCAACGTAAAGTGCTTACTCTTTAACGATTATACTCGATTTGATCTTTATTTGGCGTTTAAGTCCCAATAGTCCAATCAGGTGCTTCCCTAAAGTCGTCCTCTGGTTCACCTGCTTGATTGAGGTTAATTCGATTCCATGCAATTACCGCCACATCAGGAACGATCGAACGCTCGCCGAAGGTACATCGCAACTCAGGTAAGGCTGTATAATCAACAGTGTGGCTGTCAACCGCAGCTAAAAGACGTTTTTGCAGGATAGAGTGTCGAGTCTTAGGCAT
Organism: Microcystis sp. LE18-22.4A; assembly: GCF_027531105.1. Classification (NCBI taxonomy): domain Bacteria; kingdom Bacillati; phylum Cyanobacteriota; class Cyanophyceae; order Chroococcales; family Microcystaceae; genus Microcystis; species Microcystis sp. LE18-22.4A. The sequence goes on along the minus strand of NZ_JAPZRB010000635.1, from coordinate 1,044 downwards.
GGGTTTCTGAATTGCGACTCCATGCAAGTATTCCCATGCTGGAGAATCCTCCAAATATGGCAATTTGAGGAAATCTTCAAGGGTGAGACTCTCAGTCAAGGAAGTCGTCATCGGTTCAAGCAAAGGTTTTTTTGTGACTTCATTGAATTACCATACAAGAAAAATTCTGGCTTTACAGATAGCTCCGTCGCCCCAATTCTATAATTTACTGAGTACAGTCCCGTTGTATCACAATTAGGAAAATCCTGAACTAATATATTGCAGAGAGCCATATCAGGACTCATCAATCCAGGCTCTCTAAATTTTCGATACCAGATTGGCGATAAGAAAACAGCTATTTCTTTTTTCAAACAATAGCAACTGGTATCGACATGGTGATATTGCTCGTTATAAGCAGGCCATTTACCTAAACTTTCACAGTCATCATGAGCAATAAATTGACCCTGCTCATCGACTATGTTTCTCAGGGCATAGGCCCAATCTAATTGGTCTTGCAGTATCGATTCTACTAACGAAGATACATGGAATGGTTCAAACCAGTTATCTTCATCAAGAAAAATCAAGTAATCGCCATTGGCAATATAGCATGATGAGCCATAAATTCGATGACCGTTGTACCTATTTTTTCCAGTCGGATATGGCAAGGACATGATATGCGTTGGCTTAATTAATTGCATCTCGCTCAATATATTTTGGGCTTTCTCTTCTCTCTCCTTGCCATCAATAACGATCAGATGTTCGATATTGTCATAATCTTGGTCTTGTACACTTTGTAAAGCCTTTTTCAACAAAGGGTTGCCAGTGGTTGGAGTAATAACTGAAACTAACATAATCAAATTATATTACTAAAATTTTCACGACGAAATTATGGATTAGTCTTGTAGGATATCTAGTCAGCAGTTTTGGCTCTTCCGAACTTGTCATGTAAAATTAAAGAAAAAATAGACAATTATTGCTGACCAATAAAACAATAATTTATCTTTAAAAGCTGACTATGCTTGCAATACAGCAATTTATTGGTTAAAATATAGACAGCCAAGACCA
>NZ_JAPZRB010000464.1:0-23578 GCF_027531105.1 Microcystis sp. LE18-22.4A | reverse complement strand
GCAGGAGAATTTGATTTATGGTGTAGTCAAAAAACCTTAGTTTATTATTCAGAGCAACAGATTAAACGGGTAAGAGTTGTTAGACGTGCTGACGGTTATTATTGCCAGTTTTTAATTGACGTAGAGCGGCAAGAATACCATAAACCAACGGGACAAATAACAGGAATTGACCTAGGGTTAAAAGAGTTTTATACTGACGCTCAAGGCAATACTGTAGAGAATCCACGTTATTTAAGAAAGTCAGAAAAACGACTGAAAAAAGCACAAAGGAGATTATCAAAACAATTTTGCAAAGGAAACAAACAGTCTAAAAACTATCACAAGCAACGGATAAAAGTAGCTAGGCTTCATCTTAAAGTGTCAAGACAACGTAAAGACAAAGCAATTAAAGACGCTTTGGCGTTAGTCCAGTCTAATGATCTGGTAGTTTATGAGGCTTTAAAGGTAAGAAACTTAGTCAAAAACCGTAAGCTTGCCAAGTCGATTAGTGATGCTTCTTGGTATCAATTCACTGAATGGTTGAATTATTTTGCCAAGATTTATCGGATTGTCTGTGTTGCTGTTCCTCCCCATTTCACGACTCAAGATTGTTCAGTTTGTGGGACGAGAGTTCAAAAATCATTAAGCACTAGAACTCATCAATGCCCCAATTGTAAAACAGTCTTAGATAGGGATCATAATGCAGCAATAAATATCCTTAAAAAAGGGTTGCAATACTTGGGAAATCATCTCAACGGTACTGTTGGGCAAACAGAAACCGACCCAAACGCCTTGGGAGAGTCCGGCCTCTGGATTCTTAATGGAGACATTGAGAATCTAAGCTGTCTCGTTGAACAAGGAATTTCTAACAGCGATGTGGAAAGAGTCCCCCGTCACAGCGTAGCTTGACGGTGGGAGTATGTCAAGCAATGCTGCCCTCGCCCAAGGACTTCTCAGCGCGGCGGGATTAGACACAAAAACTTGGGTACAATTGGCAGTCAATCTCGCCTATAATCTGCCCAATAGTCGCAAGGATGAATTAGAAGCGGACCGACTGGGTTTAAACAATCTAGCTGAGGCTGGTTATGCAGCTAAGGCCATGATCTCCTTGATGGGAAAATTAGCACAACAGAGGGGTTCTACCCCGACAATTCTCAGCACCCATCCTGCTACAGGCGATCGCATTTTAGCCCTACAAAAACAGCTTAATTCGGTTAATAACAAGCAGAATCAAGGTTTAGACGAGGATTATTACCAATTGCAGATTCGTTCTCTCCGCTAATCAGACAATTTCCTGAACAGATAAAAACTCGGCCACCGCTTGATTAAAACTTTCAGGTTCCCCTAAAAATGCCCAATGATTACCCGGTATCTTTTTAATCTCTAGAGAAGTTAAATACTTTTTATAAGATTGAATTTGCCAAGCAGTGCGATTTAATCCCTGTTGGGGAAGGATTAATAAACTGGGAATATCTAAAGTTTTAGTTAATCCGGCAAACCCCATGACATCCTCAAAAATTTCCCCGCGTGCCGATAAAGTGAATTTACCGCTCCAACTGCCATCAGCTTTTTGTTCAATGGCATTTTTAAACACCTCTTGCTGTAGATTTGACCAACCTTTATATTGTTTTAATTGACGAGCGATCGCCGCTATGCTCTGATAACTATCAAAGGAGCGAGTAATCTTTAAAAAGGGCAAAACTTGATAGAGAATTGGAAAAGTTATCCTAATCCAACTAGGCATTTTATCGATAAAAAAGGGATCGACTAAAATTAAACTCTTAAATACTTCCGGCTGTTGAGTTGCCCAAATTGCCGCTATTTTAGCACTCCAAGAATGACCTAAAATATGTGCTTGCGTCCAACCTAAATGATTAATTAAAGCCCTTAAATCGCCGATATAATCCTGAAAGTGATAACCGGTTGCCGGTTTACCGCTTTCCCCATGTCCCCGCAAATCTGGGGCAATAACTTGATAATTTGAGCTTAAATAATCGCCCAAGCTTGACCAAACCAAAGCATGATCCGCCATGCCGTGCAATAATAATAGAGGCATACCTCGATCGCTCCATTGTAAATAGGAAATTTCCATCGAGTTATTGGTAAAAGTCTGGCGTTGTGGCATAAATTCTCGACTGATTTTTACTCTATAATTTACCTATCACTTAATAAAACTTCATACAATGGCACTACAATCTCCGATCACTGGGACTAGCTTAGAGCAATTGTCTTGGACATGGCAAGGTCACACCATCCCCTACACTGTGCGGGGAGAAGGACAACCCTTAGTATTAATTCACGGTTTTGGGGCATCTATCGGTCATTGGCGCAAAAATATCCCCGTTTTAGCGGAAAATGGCTATCAAGTCTATGCCCTAGATCTTTTGGGATTTGGGGGTACAGATAAGCCCGCTTTAGATTATAGTCTCGACCTTTGGCTGCGGCAAATACAAGACTTTTGGCGAGAAAAAATGGCAAAACCGGCGGTATTTATCGGTAATTCCATCGGGGGACTGATTACCTTAATGCTGATGGCAGAATCTCCCGAAATCACTGCTGGAGGAGTAATTATTAACTGTGCCGGAGGATTAAACCATCGTCCCGAAGAATTAAATTTGCCGCTGCGTTTAATCATGGCTGCCTTTACCGGTTTAGTTAGTTCTCCCGTGACAGGAAAGTTTATTTTTGAACAGGTAAGGCAGAAAAATCGCATCCGGAAGACCTTAAAACAGGTTTATCGGGATCATACCGCGATTACCGAGGAATTAGTCGAAATTCTCTATCAACCCTCCTGTGATGCGGGTGCGTGGGGAGTGTTTGCATCGGTGTTGACAGCACCCCCCGGACCATCGACCCAGGAATTATTACCGCAAATCGATCGCCCTTTATTGGTACTCTGGGGAGAGGATGACCCTTGGACACCGATCGCCGGTTCGGTAATTTACCAAGAAAGAGCTAAAATGGGAAATAATACCCAATTTTATCCGATTGCCAAAGCCGGTCACTGTCCCCACGATGAACATCCCGAAAAAGTTAATCAATTAATTTTGAGTTGGCTGTCGGAAATGGGGATTTAGTCAGTTAAAAAAGTTGGGGTTGATAAGCAATCCTTCATCGATCTGCCTCGCGATTCAGTTTTGAGGTTATGAGTTTATTAAGTCAGATTATTCACTGATAACTGTTTACTGATAACTGATAATTTTTCTCGGCCCCAAAGGTAAATTTAATGATTTTTGCGGCCAGTTTTTCCCTGAGTGAGAAATCGATAAACTTAATAGAAAATGCGGGAACAGGTTATCGAAGATTTTAGCGATTAATAGTTACTGGAGAAATCTGCCAATCGGGGCGAAGATTTTTCGCCCCTTGCAGATAGACGTGCTGCATTTCGCTTGGCAGTTTGGGAGTATTAACGTGGAGAATTACCCGAATACACTTTTCCAGACTACCAGCGACGTGCATCTGTTGCACATCGAGGAGGGGGACATTTTGCCAATGGGGACGTTCGCGAGCGATAGCAGCGGGGAAAATCGCGTCTAAATCCTGAGTTGCCGTAAAGATAATACTAACAATATCATCGGGATCGAGACTATTGTGGATTTCGATCGCTTCGAGGAGTTCTGTCACTGCTTCTCGTATAGCTTCAATAGTATTAGCTGTTACTGTTGTTGCTCCCCGAATGGCTCGAATCTTCCACTGCACGATTGTCATCCTCCGCTAATCCTGATGAGTCAATTTTAGGGGTTAACGCGCCCTTTTTCTCGACTTTAATCTAGCCATCAGGGTCGGTATAACCACAATAGTTGTCCGTTAACTTCCAATTCAAATTCTAGACGCTGTAGGGTTTTTTGTAATCCTAGGGGTATTTGGGAACGATTGCCCGTCAGACGACTGAGGAGGGGTTTCGGTTCTTCGATAGTCTGACATTTAGTTTTATCTGGGGGTAATCCTGCCAATTCTAGCGCCCAAAGTCGGGCATCTTCCTCGGTTCCCAAGCGATCGACCACTCCTAATTCTAAAGCCTGTTGACCAGTAAAAATGCGCCCATCGGCAAAAATTTTCACTTGATTGACATCTAAATTTCTAGCTCCGGCGACGGTTTGCAGAAATTGCTGATAACTGGTATCGATCATATCCTGGAGAATTCTTTCTTCTTCATCAGTTAATTCTCGATCGAAGGAGAGAATATCTTTATAAGGGCCAGATTTAATCACTTTAAACGAAACTCCCACCTTATCCAACAATCTTTCCAGATTGTTCCCTCTCAGGATCACACCGATCGAGCCAGTAATCGTGCCGGGGTTAGCCATAATATAATTGGCCCCCATACCGATATAAACGCCGCCAGAGGCGGAAATATTGCCAAAACTAGCGATTATTTTCGTGTTTTTTTGTAACCGCTTCAATGCTTCATAAATTTCTTGGGAATCCCCCACGGTTCCCCCGGGGGAGTCAATGCGGAGAAGTAGGGCGGGATATTGCCTTTCTTTGACGATTTCTAGGGCTTTTAAGACTCTTTTGCGGGTATCGGAGGCAATTGCACCTGTAATTTCTATTCGAGCGATTTGTTTGTGGGTTTTCGGTTTAAAAGGCCAGACCATCAGGGTTAAATATCTCTAAAAAAAGGACTCTTTCTAATCTAACGCTTTGATCGTTCCAGGTTAAGCAGACATTATATTTCAGAATTTCAGGACAAAATGTCTGGTTAAGTGTTTGACATCCTCACGGCCAGGGCCGGACGGTGATGACCGGGCAGCTCGAACAAGATTTATTCAGCAAACCCTAATTAGGGCTGGCTGAATAATGGTAAAACCCTTTTAAAATAAGGCTTTTGACCTGTTAAAATCCGATGTTAGTGCCAGAATATAGGATTAGGACATTCAAAAAACTTGCATTATCCTTCTCTTAGTAGATAAACTGGTACAAAAAAGAAGGGCAACAAAGCCTGAAACGACCGGCTACTGACGACCGGCTACTGACTCCTAACCCCACCAACAAACTTTTTGCCGCAGACCCTAAGTAGGGTTTGCTGAATAAATCTAAAAACCTTATCCAACAAGGTTTTTAGACTTTTTTCCCCTCAAAAAGTGCCGACCATTGGAGTGATTGGGGGGAAAATTCCTGGACTTTTTCCCTGAAAATTAGCTAATTGACCACCTGAAAATCGGTAAAACCCCACACCCCACACCCCACACCCCACACCCTACCCCCACGAAAAACTTTTTGCCGCAAACCCTAAGTAGGGCAAGGGGCAGTAGAAGCTGATAGGCAAATGGCCATTCCCAGCGATTACCGACCTGAACAAGGAAATTACAGATTTTTTCAAGCTAGGATTAAAGATTTTGTATCGAAAAATACAAAACCGGCCAAAGTGACTGTTTAGGATGGATTTTTTGAGAAGCTTAAGAACCGATTCATACGTCAAAGGAGTTTTCCATGCCCGAAACGCCACAAGAAGTCTTGAAAATGATTCAGGACAACAATATTAAGATTATCGACCTGAAATTTATTGATATGCCAGGTATCTGGCAACATTGCTCGTTCTACTACGATCAAATCGATGAAAGCTCTTTCAGCGATGGTGTTGCCTTCGATGGTTCCAGTATTCGCGGTTGGAAAGCAATTAACGAATCCGATATGGCCATGGTTCCCGATCCCACCACTGCTTGGATCGATCCCTTCTATAAGGAACCTACCCTAAGCATGATCTGTAGCATCAAAGAACCGAGAACCGGTGAATGGTATAGCCGCGATCCTCGCTCTATTGCTCAGAAAGCGATCGATTATCTTAGCAGTACCGGTTTAGGTGATACCGTATTTTTTGGACCGGAAGCGGAATTTTTCCTCTTTGATAGCGCTCGTTTCGACCAAACCGCCAACTCGGGCTATTACTACATGGATAGTGTCGAAGGTCGTTGGAATAGCGGTAAAGACGAAAAAGACGGAAATCTTGCCTATAAACCCGCCTACAAACAGGGTTATTTTCCCGTTAGTCCCACCGATACCTCTCAAGACATTCGCACGGAAATGCTCTTAACCATGGCCGACTGCGGAGTTCCCATCGAAAAACATCACCATGAAGTCGCCACTGGTGGTCAAAACGAGCTAGGGATTAAATTCTCTACCCTAGTACGGGCTGCCGACTACTTGATGACCTATAAATACTGCATCAAGAACGTGGCCAAGAAATACGGTAAAACCGTCACCTTTATGCCTAAACCCATCTTTGGTGATAATGGTTCCGGGATGCACGTTCACCAGTCTATCTGGAAAGATGGTCAACCCCTGTTCGCCGGGGATAAATACGCCGGACTTAGCCAAATGGCACTGCACTACATCGGCGGTTTGCTTAGACACGCTCCCGCGCTCTTAGCTTTAACTAACCCCACCACCAACTCTTACAAGCGTCTCGTCCCCGGTTTTGAGGCCCCTGTAAACCTGGCCTACTCCCAAGGTAATCGCTCCGCTTCGATTCGGATTCCTTTATCGGGAAGCAACCCGAAAGCCAAACGTTTAGAATTCCGCTGTCCTGATGCCACTTCTAACCCCTACCTCGCTTTTGCAGCTATGCTCTGTGCGGGTATCGATGGAATTAAAAATCAAATTGAACCAGGGGAACCTCTCGATGTGGATATCTACGAACTCAGCCCCGAAGAATTGTCAAAAATACCCTCTACCCCCGGCTCTCTAGAAGCAGCTCTGGAAAGTCTCGAAAAAGATCACGCTTTCTTGACCGATTCTGGTGTTTTTACCGAAGACTTTATCCAAAACTGGATCACCTACAAACTCGATAACGAAGTTAACCCGATGCGCTTACGTCCCCACCCCTACGAGTTCTCTCTCTACTACGATGTCTAAGGTTTGATTGACTAATCATTAATCCTAGGGTGGGCTTTTGTCTGCCCTTTTTTTTTCCGAATCAGCAAGTCAGTCCCGATGAAAAAATTTTCACCACCGCAGATGAAAGAGGTTTCCTTCCCCACACCCCACACCCCACACCCTGCCACCACCGAAAAACTTTTTGCCGCAAACCCTAGTATAATCCCTTGCTGCCAATTAGCATAAAATACGATTAATTGACCAGGATTTTGGGGCGATAGTTTATGGAACGCGGGTTATTGTGGACACCTTTATTAATTCTGTTTATTTGGTTGGCTTGGAGTGGTTGGAATGAATACCAAAAAGTGGAAATCTATCGACAATGGGCCGAAAACTTCGATCGAGCTAAGTATGATATATATTCTGTCTTAGGTCAAAAAGATAAAATTATCACTTGGGGAAAGCCAACTCGTAAGGGAGTGATTAATTTACAAACTTTTTCCCTAGAGGAGGTCAAAGAAATCCGTCTGCTAGTTAATAATCAAGTGGTGGATTTAGATGCTCTTCCCCCGCAGGGTTCCCCTTGCCTAGAATTTATTTTTAAAGAGCGATCGCCTGAAAGAATTCCCTTTACTGAAGTTGAATTAGCCAGTCGGTGGGCGAAATTTTTACAACAACAAATCTTAATTTAATGGCGATAATTTCTAGCGCAATCTTCCTGATCGCAGGATACCGACAACTAACCATAAACCGATTAAACTAGCTGTAGCAAATAATACGGTACTGATAATAGTTAATTGCCGAGATTGGGTGCTGGCTGTGACAATGGCGGCCCCGATAATTAAGGAACCAATAATCACACTAAAAGCTAGTCGATTGGCGGAATTATCTAAACTGCGACGGAGATTATCTAAGTCGCGAATTTTCAGATTAACATTTAAAGTTTCCGAGGTTAAACCATCTAGTAAAACTTCGATTTGACGGGGATATTTCAGGGAAAAAGATTTCAAGTCTAAAACTGTTCTTAGGGCAGTTTGTAGGGGAGTGCTACCGATTAACTGTTGTTCAAGAATATTAGTTAATAGCGGTTTGACTTCTTCCAGGATATTAATATCAGGATTAAATTTTCGGGCAGTTCCTTCTAGATTAGCGAGACTTTTGGCAAATAAACCTAAATTACCCGGAAGTTTAATTCTATTGCGACGGGCAATTTGCAAAAGTTCATAAACTACCTCACTAAAGTTAATTTGATTTAAATTGAGGTTATAATATTTTCGCAACATCCGCTCATAATCCACCTCTAATTGTACTAAAGTAATCGGCACCACTGACTCGGACAGTTTAATAGTTAGTTGACTGCATCTTTTGGCATCTAAGTCAACAATTGCCAATAACAATTCTGTTAAAATTTGTTGAGTTTGCGGGTCTAATCTGCCCACCATGCCACAGTCAATTAAAGCGACTCTACCATCGTCAAGATAGAAAATATTACCCGGATGAGGATCGGCATGAAAGAAGCCATCAATATAAATTTGTTGAAAAAATGACCGAAACAAAATCCGAGTTATTTCGCTTTTTCTTTGGGAAATTGCTTGCTCAGTTGCTGGTCTAGAAACATCGGCCTCTAAAATTTGTTTTCCTTCTAACCATTCTAACACTAATAGCCGACAATTAGTTAAGTGCCAATAAATTTTAGGAATAACTAACTGTTTGGGTTCTGACCAACGACTCTGGGTTAAATTATAGCGTAATTGGTCAGTATAATGACCTTCTTGGGTGAAATCTAATTCCGCATTGACTGCTTTAATAAACTCCTCTGCTAAGTTAACAACGTCGTAACTTTGACCAAATTCTGTTAGGGCAACTAAATCAGCAATTCCCTTAATTAAGGCACTATCTTGGGCGACAATTTTTTCGATCCCCGGACGCAAGACTTTAATCGCTACTTCCTCCCCAGATAATAAAGTTGCCCGATGAATTTGCCCGATCGATCCCGCGGCGATCGGTTGGGGATTAATATACTTAAATACCTGTTCGATCGGTTTGGCTAACTGTTCGGTGATGACTATTTCTATATCCGTCCAAGCAACGGGAGGAACTTGCGCTTGTAGGGCAGTTAAAGCCTCGATATAATTAGCGGGTAGCAGATCGGGACGGGTACTAAGTAACTGTCCCAATTTGACATAAAAAGGCCCCAATTCCACAAGGATTTTTTTGAGAACTTCTGGGGTGGGAATCTGGGGATTTTCTGTTTTTCCTAGGGTTAAAACCCCGCGCATATAGTCCCAACCGTTGCCGAGAACTATCTCAAGGATTTCTTTTTGTCTTTGACTGGTTTGGGGGAGTGAGAACACGGTATTATCAGTTATCAGTTATCAGTGATCAGTTATCAGTGGGGAAGTTATCAGTTATCAGTTATCAGTTATCAGTTATCAGTTATCAGTTATCAGTTATCAGTGGGTAAGTTAGGTACTTATCGATGGGTGCATCCCACATTTGCAGGAACACCGATAATCAGCAATTATCAGTGACTTTTAAATTATTACAGATATATCAGCAGCTGCCTGTAAGCATCCCACCGAAAAACTAATGCGCGGGGGGTTTGGGGGGTTCTACCCCCCAAAAGCTTGGATTGAGCGATAAAACCGAAAGTAACGCCCGATTTTAGTAGGAAGTTTCCCTTAAAAAATCCCAACTTAGTAGATTTACAAAAATGAGATGTACCCCTTTCAGTTATCAGTTATCAGTTATCAGTGATCAGATTTGAGTTTTAAGTGAGCAGTATTAAATAGAAGTTTCCTACTGTCTTTTCACTGGTTACTGGTTACTGTTTACTGATCACTGATTACTGAAAAAAAGGCTTTTAGACTTTTTTTTCCTCAAAAAGTGCTGACCATTGGAGTGATCGGGGGTAAAATTCCTGGACTTTTTCCCTGAAAATTAGGTAACTGACTACCTCAAAATCGGTAAAACCCTACACCCCACACCCCACACCCTGCCCCCACGAAAACCTTTTTCAGCAAACCCTACTTAGGTACTTATCGATCCTATAACAATTTCTCCAATTTGGGATCGGTTTGTAATTGCTTGAGAACTTGTTTAATATCTTGGGTACGATCTTTGTGGACAACGAGAGTTGCTTTACCGTCGCGAACAATTACCAGATCTTTTAAACCAATAGTAACGATCACTTCTTCCCGATCACTAGCATAGATAATAGCCCCCTCCGTATCCAAACCGACATGATTGGCCAGTTCAATATTTTTGCCCTTTGCTGCTAGTAATCTTTCCAGAGAATTCCAATCTCCCAGATCATCCCAACCGAAATTAGCGGGTAAAACGTAAGCGAGTTGGGTTTTTTCCATCAAAGCATAATCGATACTTTTTTTCTCTAAATCCTCATAGGCAGCGATGCCCCGATCGATCAGAGGTTGTAAAATATTATTAGCGTGGGTTTTTAGCTCCTCTAAAACCACTTGTCCCTGAAAGATAAACATTCCGCTATTCCAGCTAAAAAGTCCCGTTTCTAGGAATTTTTCGGCCGTGGTGCGATCGGGTTTTTCCGTAAAACGACTAACTTTATAGACGGGTAAACCATTAAATTCGCCCTGATTTTCTCCCTGTTCGATATAACCGTAACCGGTGGAGGGATAATCGGGTTTAATCCCTAAAGTAACGATCGCTTTTTGGCTGACGGCCACTTCTACGGCCGCTTTTAAAGTGTTAATATAAGCCTCTTGATCACCAATATAATGATCGGCAGGAAAAAAACCGATCGCCACTTCTTTACCATAACGTTTTATCACTTCTAAAGTAGCCCAAGTCACAGCCGGGGCCGTATCCTTGCCCACCGGTTCCACTAATAGGTTACTCTCCGGTAAATCGGGCAGTTGTTCGCGGACACCATCAGCGATCGCACTAGCGGTAATTACCCAGAGATTTTCCCAACCTGCCCCTAAAGATAATAGACGATCGGCCGTTGCTTGTAAAAGACTGCGACCACTACCATCAAGACAGAGAAACTGTTTCGGACGCGCTAGACGACTGAGGGGCCAAAAACGTTCCCCTTTACCCCCGGCGAGAATGACTGGAACAAGCGACTGATTCATAAAAATTGACACTTATCGGTTAAGTTGAACCGATTGTATCAGACGGCAGTGAGCGTTTTCCCGACCCAAAGCTAAAAAGCGGGCAAATAACCCGCTTTCTAGCAAAAATAACCGAAATATTGCGATTAGAAATTCATTTCGGCCGCTTGTACTGTTTCCACTTGTTTTTTCTTAATAACTAAGAGGATTTGGCAGAGCATAATACCACCGAGGAATAAAACTAATCCTTTGATCCGGCCGGGATTTTGTAGGACAACTTCCGTCTCTTTTTGACCAAAACCGCCGACATTGGGGTTACTGGTTAAAAATTGTCCCACTTCGATCGCTTGACCTTCCGAGACGATTAACTCAGGACCTGCGGGAATATTTTCCACCACGGGGCCAGCTTCGGAAGTGATGGTGACTTCATAACCACCGGCTTCGGTTTTGCTGATCTGGCTAATTGTACCTGCGGTAGAAGCTTTGAAAGCGTTATTATTGCTGGGTTCACCGGTGGGGTACACTTGACCGCGACCGCGATTGGCCCCTAAATGCACAGCATATTTACCGAAGTGAATACCCTTATTTTGGCTAGGATCGGGGGCCAGGACGGGGAAAACGATCTCTTTGTATTGATCACCGGGTAAGGGGCCGACGATAACCACGTTATCTTGACCTTCTTTGTAGGATTGGAAATAGACTCCACCGAGTTTTTCCTGCATTTCTTCGGGAATGCGATCGGGGGGCGCGATTTTAAAACCATCCGGTAGCATTAAGACTGCACCGACGTTTAAACCCCCCTTCGATCCGTCTCCTAACACCTGTTGACTGGCGGGATCGTAGGGGATTTTTACCACTGCTTCAAAGACGCTATCGGGTAATACCGAGTGGGGGATTTCAATTTCGGCGGGTTTTTGGGCTAAATGGCAGTTCGCGCAGACAATCCGACCGGTTGCTTCTCTGGGGGTTTCCGGGGCGGTTTGTTGCGCCCAAAAAGGATATGCTTGGGCAGATTGGGGGTTAATGACATCGCTGGTTAGGAGCAGGGAAACGGTAGCGATCGCCACGAGGACAGCTTTCACTAGGGCCTGTCTGTGGACTTGCGGGAAGCTTAAAAAGTTGAATGTTCTCATCTCTATCGGTTGAATAATTCCAAATCTCGTCACATTGAATAATCTATGACCACCAGGGTTCTTCGCCGGTGCGGAAGTCGGTTTCCGTCCAAGTGGAGAAGACGACTTTATCATTATCGGTGACGTTGGCATGGGCGAGGGCTAAGGATAGAGGCGCTGGACCGCGAACTACTTTTCCTTCGGCATTGTACTGGGAACCGTGGCAAGGACACATGAATTTTTCTTCGCTGGCATTCCAAGGCACCACACAACCTAAGTGGGTACAGACGGCGTTAATTCCGTAGTTGGCCAGGGTTTTGTCCTCTTGGACGACTAAATAGGTGGGGTCGCCTTTTAAGCCTTGGGCTAAGGTGCGATCGCCAGGGTTATGGCTTCCCAGAAATTGACTGACAATCACATCATTACCGAGGGCATCTTTAGCGGTGACACCGCCACCCGTACCACCGGCCGAGGGGGGAATAAAATACTTAACAATCGGATACAAAGCCCCCGCTGCTACTCCGGTAATTGTACCAAAGGTCAACAGGTTCATAAATTGACGACGCCCCAAATCGGGAACATCTGTACCGGAAACTTGACTCATTGCTCCTTATCTCCAAATGTAAATTTTTGTAAACTAATTCTCATCTAAGGGCGATTTTGTGCATCTCGATCAAGACGAAAACCCAGAGCTTAAAGAAGGTTTACAAGGGCTGTATTAGATTATTACAGATATTGAGTCACGGACAATTGCCACAGCAAAGCTGCCCCCAATGCGATCGCTGTTTGCTCGCTTTCAGTGCTAGAGGCAAATTATTAAAAAATTGACATAATGGCGGCTTGTCTGTTTACTTGACAGTTACGCTTCCTATCAGTCATACTATTAAAAATAGTTCAAAAAAACCAAAGATTAGGTTATGTGACTCTAACCAACACAATCAACTATTACCGGTGATTTACTCAAGATGATGACAGCTAATTCTGCTTATGAATTGTTAGAATCTGCTTATGATAAACTCGATTTTAGTCAAGGCGACTTAGTGAGTTCAAAAGTGTCATTGTCAGAAATAACTTTAGAAGAGTGGATAGAAAAAGGAGATTGGTTAGAATTAGCCAAGCAAGTTGAAGCAGAAAAAGTTTTTTTTGTTAATAATAATCCTGTGATTATTTTTGCTAAATGCGATACTCAAGAAGATGAAAAAGTACGGCAAATCTTTAATAAAATATGGTGTATGGCTAGACCAAGTTACCTATTTTTAGCGAAAGAAGGTGAACTAGCTATTTACGATCTAACCAAACCACCTGCTAGAAGTATAGAAGATTGGAAGAAAAATAATAGACCGTTAGAAGTTGCCCAAAACATACTTGAAGTAACTTCAAACCTTTATCAATACAGACGGGAACAAATCGAATCAGGGAAGCTTTTTGAGGATGAGCGTTTTGAAACATCTAATCAACGTGCTGATCAATCACTGATCAAAGATTTAAAAACAGTTCGTTTAGCCTTAATCCGTGAAGGATTAAGCGAAAATAAACGTAAATATGCTCATGCTTTAATTGGTAGATCAATTTTTATTCGCTATTTGGAAGATAGAGGAATTTTAACTCAAGAGTATTTTGAAGCAATAGCACAAAACAATGCAACATGGAAAGCCTTACTTAATGCTCCTGACGATCAGTTAAATATGGAAACTGAAGCTAAACAACATTATATCAAAATATTAAGTGATAAAAGTTTTACCTATGCTTTATTTAATCAGTTGAGTCAAGATTTTAACGGAGATATGTTCCCTTCTGATGAACAAGAAGCGGAATCTGTTGAGCAACGGCATTTATCTCTCTTACAAGAATTTTTACAGGGAAATATTGATCCACAAAAAAAATTATTTTTCTGGGCTTATAAATTTGATATAATTCCTATTTCTTTAATTAGTAGTATTTATGAAGAATTTTATCATGAGTCAAATACAGAAAATATTGATAATGGGACGCATTATACACCGAGTTCATTAGTAGAATTTGTCTTGTCTAAAGTTTTAACGTCAGATTGTTTGACAACTCATCCCCGTATTCTTGATCCTTGTTGTGGTTCAGGAATCTTTTTAGTGGAAGCATTTCGGAGAATTGTGAGACATCGAGTCTATCAAAATCAGGGACAGCGATTAAGTTGGCAAGAGTTAAGAGAAATCTTAAAAAATCAGATAGCTGGCATAGAAATTAATTCAGAAGCTATCAGAATTACTGCATTTAGTCTATATCTTGCTTTATTAAATTATCAAGAGCCTCCAGACATTTTATTACAAATTAAACGAGGTGAAAAATTACCCTTTTTAATTTATCAAGCGAATGGGTTATCTGAGGATAATCACTTTAATAATTTAGTCTGCGATAATGCTTTTCAAGAATTTTCTAACTCAGAGGATGTGATATTATCTAGAAATTTTAGTAGTCAATGTGCTGATGTTGTTGTCGGTAATCCTCCTTGGGGATATCCTAAAACGAAGGATAAAAAAGGCACAAAAGACTTAAATATCGCTTTACAATGGTGTCAAGAACGTGATTATCCAGTCGGAGATAAAGAACGTTCTCAAGCGTTTATCTGGAGAGTATTTGATTTTTTAAAAGATAATGGATGGTCAGCATTAGTGGTATCAACAGGTATTTTCTTTAAGACCCATGATAAAAGCAAAGAATTTAGACAAAAATGGTTAAACAGTGTCTTATTAAAAGAAGTTGTCAATTTTGCTCATGTTCGTGATATTTTCTTTAAATCTGGTAATAAAAACCAATCTAGTGCCTCAATTTCTCCTTTTGCTTCAATTATTTTTCAGAAAGTCAATCAGACAGAGTTAACCTTAAAAGATCAAGTTGTCACTTATTGGTCTGCTAAAAAAACAGCTATGATTAAAAATGTGCAAGCTGTTATTTTGAGCGTTATGGATCGTCGTGGTATCAGACAAAGTGAACTATTTTATAATGATTCTTTATGGAAAATTTATTATTGGGGAAATCATCAAGATGCTGGTTTAATTAAAGGGATACAATTATCGCAAACTTTAAAAGAATTACATGACTCTAGGAATAGTGGTCAAGGATTTTCAGAAGGGAAAAAGGATCAAAAAGATTGCCAGTTACCGAGATTACTTCCCACAGATAAATTTGAAAGATATGGTTTAATTTCTCCTTCTTGGTTTGAACAAGCACCTAAACAAGCAGCGCGCCCTAGACAACTCGCTCTATATAATGGAGAACGTCTATTAATCAAGCGTGGTATTAGTCAAAGATTAAATAAACAAGGAGAAATTATTGCCCGGTTTGAATCCGAGAAATTTTCTGTTAAAAACTCGATTAATTCTATTAAATTAATCGAACCAGAAACGTGGAAATATAAAGTTATTTTAGGGATTCTTTGGTCTTCTTTACCTCGATACTATTTCTTTTTAACTTCAAGTAACTGGGGAATCTGGCACGATGAAGTCTATACGACTCAATATTTAAGTTTGCCGATTATTTTTCCAAAGGATCAAGGTATTCGGGAAAAAGTTATCGATATTGTTGAGCAATTACAGAATTGTAATCCTATAAAGTATAGTATTGAACATCCTGAAGGAAAAACTCCAGAAAAAATAGAAGCACAACTCACTGAATTAGAATATCAATTAGATGAGGCAATATTTGATGTCTATGATCTCACCATTGCTGAACGGGATCTCATTCGTGATATGTGTGATGTTGGGATAGAGTTTTACTATAATCATATCAACAGTAAAGCAGTAAAACCTGTTGAAAGCTATCCTCAACAAAATCAAGGACTTCTCAACGATATTAATAAAAACCGTCAAACTCAAAAAGGATTAGAAGGTTATTTACAAGCCTTTTTAGATATTTGGAATCGAGAATTAGAACCTGATGGTGAATTCAGTTGGCAGATTATTCGTCCTCAATTTCAGGGGTTAGAAAATCCTATGTTAGCCGTTATTTTCTCTACACAAGAGTATGGAGAAAAACCTCAACCTGTCTCCCAATCAGATCAAAAACAATGGATAGAAATTATTGATCAATTAGCAAGACAAGAAAACGGTTTATTAGTTCCCTATAATAGCCATCAAATTTATCTTGATGGTTTAGTTCGTTCGGTTTCTGATACAGAAATCATTATTATTAAGCGTAATGAACGAAGATTCTGGACTCGTAGCATGGCGCGTGAGGATGCGGAGGCAACAATGCTTCAAATTATTAACTTACAAGAATCTCAAGAAAGGATCTAAACTTATGACAAAACCAAGTTTATTAAAAAAAGATATATGGGGTAATAATGAAAAGAGAGTTTTGGAGCTTTTTAGTCGTGCTTTGAAATTACTTCAAGAAAGCACAGATTTGCCGGATAAAGAAGATGATTTAAGTCGTCAGCTTTTTATGTTAGTTCGTCAGCTAAATTGTCAG
Source organism: Microcystis sp. LE18-22.4A (assembly GCF_027531105.1). Classification (NCBI taxonomy): domain Bacteria; kingdom Bacillati; phylum Cyanobacteriota; class Cyanophyceae; order Chroococcales; family Microcystaceae; genus Microcystis; species Microcystis sp. LE18-22.4A. The sequence continues at coordinate 7,140 of NZ_JAPZRB010000464.1, read as the reverse complement.
AATGATAAACAAGGGCTTTCCTGTTCTCCCATATATCAAGGTCAAAATCAGCCTGTTAGTGATGATGCAAGTCGATCTAGACGAGAAGACAAAAAACCTGATTTTCAGTGGGAAATGCGGGATTCACATGAGATAAATCCTGAGAGGATGTCTAGGTACTATACTTTAGAAGCTAAACGATTAGGTTCTCCTTCGTCAAAATTTCAAAAAGATTATGTTTTAAAAGGCATACAAAGATTTATTTTAGCTGAATGGGGTTATGGAAAATCTGTCAGTTCGGGAGCAATGATTGGTTATATTCAAAATATGGAATTAAAAGAAATTTTAAATAAAGTTAATAAGCATTGTTCACAACTAACCATTATAGATTTAACTTTATCGCCGGAAGGATGGCAAAATGATGTGAGTCGTCTTGACCATCAACTAGAACGTCCTGATGTGCCACCTAGTCCATTTAATTTAAGACATCTATGGGTAGATTTACGAAGTAAAAAAACTGATAACAATGACGATACCTCATCATAAAAATTTATTCAAATTCTCCATTAAACGCTCATGAATCTCATCACCCCAAAACCGAAATAAGGACAACCCTAGACGATTGACCCTTAAAAACACATCCTCAGCATCATAAACGGCTAATTCTCACTGATTCTGACTCATTAAAATCATCAATCTCCCTTTTAAGTCAACTCTTAGAGATTGCTAAAATAGGAGTAGAAAAAGCGATAGAAACCGATGAAAAAACGGCCACCGCTTGGATAAACCAACAACTTCAGCATTTAGATATTGAACTAACCCACTCAAGCAGAGAAACATGAAAGCACTCAAGGTTATGGCAACCATTGATGAACAAGGACAACTCACCCTAGATCATCCTTTAATCATAGACAAAAACAGCCGTGTAGAAGTTATTATTCTCATCCCAGAGGAGGAAACCCAAGATACATCTCAAGCAGAAATTTTAGCAGACTTTCGGCAAGCTTGGCATGAAGCCATGACAGGACAAACCATTCCCGTTTCTCAACTTTGGGAAGGGTTAGAAGATGACTAATCAACCGATAATTCAAGTTTTAGCCTCGGCGACATTCAAGCGAAATCTCCGCACTCTTGCTAAGAAATATCGCAGTATTCGAGATGACATTCAACCTATGATTGAACAACTTGAGCAAGGAGAATTACCTGGTGATCAAATACCTAGTATTGGTTATACTGTCTTCAAGTTGAGAGTCCGAAATAGTGATATTCAAAAAGGCAAAAGTGGGGGATACCGTTTAATTTATTACGTCAAAACTGCAACAGCAATCATTCTGTTAACTATTTACACGAAATCTGAACAAGTTGATATGGCGGTAAAGGATATTCAAAGCATTATTACAGACTATGAACAACAGTAAACAGATTATAATTGTAACAGCTATTAATTGGACTAACCACCCATGAATATTAAACAAAAACTATCTTTAGTAACACAAAATCTCTCCGATGAACAATTAGGACTATTGTTAGAGTTAGCAGTAAAATTACAAAATAAAAACCCAAATACACTTAACTTTACTGAACAAATTACCTCTCAAGCTTATCAAGAATGGATTGGTTCTGATCATGACATCTACGACGAGATTTTTGCCGATGAAATTACAAAAGGGTGATGTAGTATTGTGTCAAGTACCCATGCCATCCAGTCAATTTCAACAGTTTAAGCTTCCTGCTGCTGTTATCGTATCAGCTAATGATATTAATCAAATTTTAGATGATGTAATGGTTGTTCCTTTTACCTCTAATCGTAATCGCTCCTTTTCGATAAACCAAAAACTAGAAAGCTTGGGAGTAAACCTAATCTGATGAACACAAAAATAAATCTACCAATGGAGCAAATTAAAGGATTTTGTCAAAAGTGGCAAGTCACCGAATTGGCATTATTTGGTTCAGTTTTACGGGAAGATTTCCGTTCAGATAGCGATATTGATATTTTAATTACCTTTTCCCCAACCGCTAAACGAGGTTTAACCGAAACCCTACAAATGCGCGATGAACTGCAAGCAATTTTTGATCGAAAAGTAGATTTAATTGTGAAAGCAGCACTCAAACGGAGTGATAACTGGCTAAGATGTAAAAACATTTTAGAATCAGCACAGATTATATATGCCTCGTGATCAAGAATCTCTAATCGACATTGTAAATGCTATCAGACGTATTTTGCGCTATACCGATCGAAAAATAAATTAACAGAACTTTTGAAAGCAATCGCACCCTTACTCTAAGAGTGCTTTAAAAGCAAAAATCCAAACAACTGTTAGAAATTGCTAAAATAGGAGTAGAAAAAGCGATAGAAACCGATGAAGAAACGGCCACCGCTTGGATAAACCAACAACTAGAAAGCTTGGGAGTAAACCTAATCTGATCAACACAAAAATATGAAAATTCCTCAAGAAAAACTCTCACAACTTTGCCAACATTGGCATATTCATAAACTTTCCTTATTTGGTTCAGTTTTACGAGATGATTTTACCGCAGATAGTGATATTGATCTGCTCGTTGAGTTTGAACTTGGTTTTACCCCTAGTTTTTTCAAACTTCATCAAATTCAAGAAGAATTATCTCAATTATTTGATGGACGTACTATTGATCTCGTTACCGTCAAATCTCTTAATCATCGTATTCGTGAGCGTGTTTTAGCAACAGCAGAGGTGTGTTATGTTCATGATTGACACAGCAAATAAAGCACTTAGCTTTGTAGAAGGTGTCAGTCGAGCAGTATTCGAGATGACATTCAACAATAATCACGACAATTTTTGATTTTTACAGAGGTCTATTTTTAACGGGGGAGGATGTCAACCCTCACTTCCAGATTCAACAGTATGGCCGACTTCGCTGATCCATTGGGCAATTTCTGCGCGGGATGCGGTGGTTTCTACGGTGACGATTTTATTGGCTACATCCACCGATATTTGGGCTGCTGGTTGCTGATTGTTAATCGCTTTAGTAATGGTATTAGCGCAACCTTCACAGGCAATACTAGGCACTTTTAGGGTAATTGTCATTGTTGTAACTCCAGTAACTTTATAGCTAAAAACTAGCATAAATTGTCAGGGGTAGCTGATTTTTTAAGAGTTTATTTACCATTTCAGCACTGCCGCTTCGATCCCCTGTTCCCGACGCAGTTTACTATCTTTTTCTAGCCATTGGATGACCTGTTTATGGGTTAGTTCTTCTAGGGTTACTCCCGTATCTTCGGCGATTATTTTTAGTAAGCGTAGGGAAGAAATCGTTAAACGAGTCAGGAATTTTTCGGGAGAAGTTAAGAGGGCAGCGTCCACATCTGCCGATTCTTCTGGGGTTAAAAATTGTCTGTTTTCGATCATAGTTTTATTTGGTTTCCATCCAATTGTCACCGGCTTTAATTTCTACCAAGAGAGGGATCGTCAAGGAGACAGCTTCTTCCATAGTCGTCTTGATTTTTGACTCTAGGGATGGCCATTCCTCCCTCGGTACTTCCAAGACTAATTCATCATGGACTTGCAGCAGTAATCTCGCTCGATAATTTTGCAGTACCTCGGCTAATTTTACCATCGCTACTTTAATAATATCAGCACTGGAACCCTGAATGGGCGCATTAGCGGCCGATCTTAATAATTGTGCTTCCTCGTTGTTGAGTTTGAGGCTATCTAAATCGATGTCGTGTAAGGACAGTCCTCGCAGTCTTTTTAAGAGGGGATTATCGAAGTTAAAATAACGTCTTCTACCCAAAATTGTTTCCACATATCCCTGAGCGATCGCTTGTTTTTTGCTATTTTCTAAATACTCAAATACTTGGGCATAACGTTGATGATATTTTTCAATAAATTTTCTGCCCTGTTCTACGGTTAATTTCGATTCACGGGCGAATTTTTGCGCTCCCATGCCATAAATAACCCCGAAGTTAATTGTTTTTCCTAAACTGCGTTCTTCGGGGGTAATTTCCCTTTTATCAAAGAGCAATTGAGCGGTGACTTTATGAACATCTTGATTACTACGATACGCTTCTAATAAAACTGGTTCTTGACTGAGATGAGCGAGAATTCTTAACTCGATTTGTGAGTAGTCCGCTGATACTAATAAGTAACCATCTTCGGGGATAAAAGCTTGACGAATTCGTCTGGAAAATTCACTGCGAATGGGGATATTTTGTAGGTTAGGATTGGAGGATGATAAGCGTCCGGTGCTGGTAATGGTTTGATTAAAATCTGTATGTACTCGTGCGGTTTTTGGTTCGGCTAATTTCGGTAAAGCATCCACATAGGTGGATTTTAATTTGGATAAGGTGCGATGTTCAAGGATATAATCAACTAAGGGATGATCTCCTTGTAGTTTCTCTAAAACACTTTGATCGGTGGAGTAACCTGTTTTAGTTTTTCTGGATTTTTTGCGATTGAGTGCCAATCGATCGAAGAGGATTTCACTTAACTGTTTAGGAGAGCTAAGATTAAAAGTTTCTCCGATAGATTCATAAGCTTTTTTTTCTATGTCTGCCAAGTCTCTTTCTAGTTGCTGGGAAAAGTTTTTTAGATAATTGATATTAATTTTTATACCATAATTTTCCATCTGCCACAGCACCATGACTAAGGGAGATTCTACCTCTGAGAATAATTGATATAAAGAGGGAATTTTAGTTAATTCTGCCTGTAATTTTTCTCGAAGTAAATAGGTAGCGTAGGCATCTAATCCGCAGTAGTTGGCAGTGGTGGTAATATCTAAATCAGCGATAGTTTTTCCCGTAGGAATACCGAGACTTTTATAACTAAGGGAAGTGATACCAGTTAAATAGCGATCGCATAAATCTTCGAGATTATGAGTTAGTTCGGGATGGAGGACATAACTAGCCACCATAGTATCAAAAACTAGACCTTTAACGGTAATTCCTTGATGATAAAAAACATCAATATCAAATTTCGCATTCTGGAAGACTTTCGGATAATTATCACCCGCTAAAATTGGGCGTAATTTTTCGAGAACTATCTCTAGATTTAAATTATCGCCGCTCTGGTGTCCGATAGGAATATAGGCCATAGCATTTAATTCTTTTCCCCAACAGCAACCGATGCCGACTAATTTGGCTACACGAGGATTTAAATCCGTGGTTTCGGTGTCCCAAGCGACAGGAAAATGTGGATTAGTGAAAGTTCTTAATTTGGCCAGTAGAGCATCTAACTTAGGAATAGTATCAATAATGTCGGGAGCAATTAGAACCGGTGGAGAAACAGGGGGTAAATCAAACAGAGACAATTGATTAGAATCAGCATCGCTAGTTAATTCTAGGGGAGGAGTGCCACCTAGCTGCTGTTGAATTTGATCGAGTTTCTGGAGAATTTTCTTTAACTCTAATCTTGCCAATAAAGGTTTAACCAAACGCCGATCAAAACCTCGGAGACGAAATTTCTCCTCTTCGAGGCTAACGGGGGCATCAAGGGCAATTTTAGCTAAATAGCGAGAACTTTCGGCGGCAGTTTTACCCTCTAATAATTTAGTTTTTACCATTCCCTTTATCGATTCTAGATTGGTATATATATCCTCTAAGTTATCGTATTTTTTTAATAAATCTATCGCTATTTTTTCGCCAATTCCGCGCACTCCGGGGATATTATCAGACTTATCACCGCAAAGAGCTTTAAAATCTACTACCTGTTTTGGTGTCACCCCTAACTTTTCCGTGACAGCTTGGGAATTGAATTCTGTATAACCCTGTCCCGAGGTACTTTTGACCGCATTAATATCCAGATAGAGAACCGTGGTTTTTTTCTCCTCATCTACCAATTGGAATAAATCTCGATCGCCTGTTAAAATCTTGACTGTATAACCATGATCACTGGCTTGTTTTGCCAAAGTTCCTAAAACATCATCTGCTTCGTAACCCGGGGAAGTCACAATAGGAATATTCATCGCTGCCAAGAGACTTTGCAGATTAGTTAAATCGGGGCGAAATTCTTCGGGAGTCTCTTGCCGATTAGCCTTATAATTGGCATCAGCTTCATGGCGAAAAGAAGGAGCTGCTAAATCAAAAGCAACTGCTAAATAAGTGGGTTTTTGAGTTTCAAGTAACTGCATCAGAGAATTTAAAAACCCAAAGCACACACTGGTGGGAATGCCGGTAGAAGTACGCAGAGGACCAGAACGAGACTTAGCAAAGGCATAATAGGCACGAAAAGCCAAAGAATGCCCATCGATCAGGATAAATAACTTATTTTGCCCAGCACTGGTCATAATCTAGCCTCTTTAGTCCTATCAAAATAATACTAAATAGTATATAAAATTTACATTCCCTATTTTGCCCGAATTTGCCCAAATTTGACAAGGGGGGTTTTTCTGTTTAGAGTATAACATAGGCTGGCATTGTTCTAAACTTAAATCTTTCTATCTCTTTACAGGCGGCCGATGCCTGTGCTACCAATTACATCAATAGCATTTACAGGCATCCTGCTTGTACCACTAGGGAAAAACTAGACCGAATTACAGTAGCTCCCAATATTTGTTTAGAATAACTCACTATCAGAAAAATGCCGATTACTGTAGGATCTGTTTTAAAGCTGTTAGCGAAGGGAATTATGCTACACTAGCATCAATATCTAGTCAAAAAGGCTTGTAATTTATGACTCCTCATCTTTCTCTTAGCCAGATTATAGAATCTATCGATCAACTTTCTTTAGAAGAACAAAACCAATTATTTGAAAAATTAGCGCAGAAAAAACAACAACAAGAGCATCCACTCCTCAATATACCAGTTACCCTAACCTATAATCCCCTCTTAGATGAAGTCATAGAGAGTATAGAAACCTATCGTCAAAAAGTTGACCAAGAAGACAGTCAACAAGTTGAAACACCGTGACTCAATATATATTAGATACCGATCATATAACCCTACTGCAAAAACTACATCCGAACTTAGTTCGGAGAGTAGCGTCTATCGATCCTGATGATACGGCTATAACAATTATTACTTTAGAAGAACAAGTAAGAGGATGGTTCAGCGTGATCAGAAAATACTCTCAAAGCAATAGACCTCTTGCAAAAATCAAAAATCTTCCTTTAGGTGAGGAGTCAGGAGCCAGTAGTCAGTAGTCAGGAGAATTAAGAATGAGCATTAATCAATTAAATGCTCTATTT
>NZ_JAPZRB010000396.1:0-4016 GCF_027531105.1 Microcystis sp. LE18-22.4A | reverse complement strand
GGTTCTTCGTTACTTAGTATGGTTCGATAGGGCGGCATAAATGGACTAAATCTTTATCTGGCAAGAGATTTAATTGATTAGTTCGCTCTAGATCGAAAACAATTAACAAAAATCGCCAAATGTCTTTCTCTATAAGAGTTTAATTCCTTATAACCCTGTACATTGCATAAGACAAACCGAAGAACCCTAATTAGGTTTGAGATTCGGCCCTTGCTATCAGGGAGCAATGTTACGCGAAAAAACCGAGTTAAATCCCAAAATTAGGCGTTAAAATTGTCGAATCGAATTTTAAACAAAAACACGATGCTGTAGGGAAGGCATTTGTCGTCGCACCTGTTGCAGACGTTGGGGATTAATTTCGGCAATTGCCACTCCCGCTTCTTCCCCCGCATCGGCTAAAACCACACCCCAAGGATCGATAATCATAGCGTGACCGTGGGTGTAACGGCGTTCGTAATTATTGCCCGTTTGAGCGGGAGCTATTATATAACAAGTATTCTCGATCGCTCGCGCTTGTAACAAAACTTTCCAATGATCTTTCCCTGTAAAAGCTGTAAACGCCGCGGGTACAAATAAAACATCGGCTCCTTGCCGCGATAAATAGCGATAGAGTTCGGGAAAACGCACATCATAGCAAATCGAGAGGCCAATTTTTCCCAAGCTATCGGAGCCATAAATCGGCGGTAAATCGATCCCTGCCATGACTGTACTCGATTCCTGATAGGTGTTACCATCCGGGACATTGACATCAAAGAGATGGACTTTTTGATAACGGGCTAATTCCGCACCGTTGCCATCGACTAAAATAGCGGTATTATAAGCCTTATCGGGAATACCCGTCACCGGCACGGGAAAACCACCCCCTAAAATGGTCACTTGAAACCGTTGGGCCATGGTGCGGAGGAATTTATCGGCTTTTCGAGCAATAGTCTCGGCCTGGGCGATTTTATCGGTTTCTGCCCCCATAAAAGCGAAATTCTCTGGTAAACCGATTAATTCCGCCCCTTTACCCACGGCAAGTTCGATCAATTCTTCAGCGGCAGCGAGATTTTTCTCTAAATCCGGCTGACTGGTCATTTGAATGGCGGCGGCGAGATAGGATTTCATGGGGGTTGAAGCTCTAGAGTCGGATAATCTCTGTAAAATTAATCATAACCTTCGATTATATCCAATTTCAGATATTTTGTCACCCCATGAGTAAAATTGTTTTCTGTGACTTTGATGGCACTATCACCGCCGTGGAGACTTTTGCGGGTATGCTCAAAGAATTCGCCCCCGATTTATCAGCCCAAATTATGCCCCAAATGTACGCCCGCACTCTCAGTCTGCGCCGGGGTGTTCGTCAACTGCTAGAGTCGATACCGAGCCAAAAGTACGCCGATATTCTCGCCTATGCCGAAAGCAAGCCAATTCGCCCCGGATTAGCCGAATTCCTCGCTTTTTTACAGGAGCAATCCATCCCTTTTATTATTATCTCCGGTGGCATTCAAGGCATGATTGAAACGGTCTTAAAACGGGAGGGACTATTAGATAAGGTGACGGCAATTTATGGGGTCAATCTTCATACTCAAGGGGAATATTTGCAAGTTCGCTCCGATTGGGAAAATGAGACGGAATTAGTGGCTAAAGCCTTGATTATGGACAAATATTCAGGAGTAGAAACTATTGCGATCGGTGATTCCGTTACCGATATTACCATGGCTAGAAGGGCCGATCTAGTTTTTGCTAGGGATCGTTTAATCGATTATCTGCAAGCGGAAAATCAACCCTATATTCCTTGGGATAACTTTTTTGAGATTCGCGAATATCTGTTATTGAGAGATTAGGGATTAGCTGTTAATTAGGTAGGGGTTAAAAATTGTCAGATACCCTCCTTGGATTAAGGGGGGATCAAAGAGGGCGAATGCAATTCGCCCCTACAATAATATTATTGCGCCAATAGTAGGGGCGCACTGTGGTCAGTGAGTTTATCGAACTGCGTGCGCCCTGTAATATAGATATTTCGACCAAATTGAGATTTACTACCCTACTCTCAAGGGTAACAATAATTATAAATTTTTGTAAATTTGTGTTGGTTTACACTTGACAAAATCGGGGGGGGGGTAAAATCCTGTTGTTGCTCTGTCTTGTCATTGAGGAACTAACTTAAAATTTAGTGATTGGCAATTTTGAAAAAATCAGTCTTTCTCCCTTGCCAATGTCGCTTAATTTGAGATTTTCTCCTTTAAAGGGCATTCAGAACATTTGTTTGTTTATTTGTTTTGAGGAAACTTTCTGAGTATGAAAACTTCGACTGTGCTTAAAAAATTTTCGATGGTTGGTGCTGGAGCAGCTCTTTTTGGAGCAGCAACAAGTTTCGTCACCTTACCTGCTTCTGCTGCTGTCACTGTATTGGACTTCGAGGGTGTCAACGCAACCTATCCTAGTGGCTACGCATTCGTACAGAATTTCTACAACGGTGGCACAAGCAGTGCCGGAACTACAGGGACAAATTATGGGGTAGAGTTTTCATCCAATGCCCAAGCAATTTGTTTGAACACTCCAGGTATAATGTGTAGTAATACATCCCGCGGTGGATTAGGGAATCCAAATTCTCAGAAGGGTGCCTTATTTTTCCTGTCTGGTTCTGAAACTTTCATGAATCTTGCGAGTGGTTTTGACACTGGATTCTCGTTCTTTTACACAGCGATCCTTCAGTCAGGGAGTATCGGTGTGTATGATGGACTAAATGGAACAGGTAGTTTACTTGCCAGCTTATCTCTTCCGACGACTTCTAGCAATTGCGATCCTGTTTACTCCGCTGGTTTTTGTCCATTTGTACCGGTTGGCGTTGGTTTCGCTGGTATCGCTAAATCCGTTAGTTTTGCTGGTGTTGCCAACCAAATTGTATTTGACGATATCACATTTGGAAGCGTTACTCCAGATTCCGTACCTGTTCCTGAACCTGCTTCAGTACCTGTTCCTGAACCTGCTTCAGTCTTGGGTTTACTCGCCATCGGTGTTCTTGGTGCTGGTTCAGTCTTGAAGCGCAAATTAAAATAAAAAACTGGTCAATCTAGCCTTAAATTGGCAGTGATCGCGCTCTATTGATCAAGTGCGATCGCTTTTTTTGGGGCATTCCACATTTTTATTAATCTTTGTTAGAATGATGACATGGGTAATGGCTTTGAGTTGATTGGAGAACTAACCGAAATAGAGATTATCGCCGTCAACCTCTCTATTCGTGAACTCAGAAGGCTAAAAGCGCAGTTTGGGGGTCGTCGATGGCGAAAGCTAAAAGGAGTCGGCTTAGTTCAATTTCCTAATGGAGAAATCCGCAAAGCTGAACTACACTGGTATGAGTCTCAAGGTATTGGTCGGCGAAAAATGAAAGTTAAACGAGTTTTGGACTAAATATTTATGCAAACACCAGCATCTAACATTGAATTTGCTATCTGTATTACCGCTGAAGAAGGCGGAGATTTAGAGGTTTGTAAACTTTATCAAGTGTTACCTGATGCTAAAGCGCAAGAGGTGGGATGTTTGCGAGTGATTGATGAATCTGGTGAAGATTATTTGTATCCAGAAAATCATTTTGTCATAATAAAACTTCCTGAAACGGTACAAGTCCAGTTATTAGCAGTCCGCCCTTAAATAGCGAGTAAATTACCTGGGCGTTGCTGATAATAAACGACTTAAGCTGCAATACTGACCTTAGAAGTGATCGCCCTCTATAAATATAGCGTGATAGCTTTTTTGGTGTTAGAATAAAGGAAACCATAGCGTTTTGATTGGCTTAGACTTTTTATGCAATCTGATCTTTTCCAGACGACTCAACCTGCTTGAGATGAAGAGATTAAACAAGCGATCGCATCTGCAGCTGAGGAACTCTTAAGGCAGCTTAATCCAGATTATCTCATTTGTCAGGAAACATCGGTCATTCGCTTTGCAGATATCCCTCTTTCTGAACAGCAGGCACTAGAGCAAGCGTTAGCAGAACAAGCGCAGGGTAAAATTATCAAACATCGATTTTAACG
>NZ_JAPZRB010000039.1:0-3059 GCF_027531105.1 Microcystis sp. LE18-22.4A | reverse complement strand
ACCTTGTTGGATAAGGCTTTTAGACTTTTTTGACCTCAAAAAGTCCCGACCCTTGCAGTGATTGAGGGGAAAATTCAGGTACTTTTTCCCTGAAAATTAGGTAATTGACCAGGTGAAAATGGGTAAAACCCCACACCCCACACCCCACACCCCACACCCTGCCACCAGGAAAAACTTTTTCAGCAGACCCTAGGTAGGAGAATTGTCAGATTCTGTCTTTTGCCTCTTGCCTGTTGCCTCTTGCCTTCAGAAGCTGATAACTGAATACTGACTCCTGACTCCTGACTCCTGACTCCTGACTCCTGACTCCTGACTCCTGACTCCTGAATACTGCCTTCGTTAAAACCGATTCCTTGATGCTGTTATTCCCAAATTGGACCGGCTGCAATGATTTCTTGGGAGGCCGTGGTAAATTGACGGAAATTTTCCACGAAACGATGGGCTAATTCTCGCGCCTGTAGGTCGTAGGATTCGCCATCTTGCCATGCTTGTCGCGGGTCGAGGATTTTTTTGGGAACTCCGGGGACAATTTCGGGGACGAGAACTTGAAAGATGGGATGAGGATGGAAAACTACTTCCTCTAAATCGCCATTTAAAGCGGCGGAAACCATAGCACGGGTGTGTTTGATCGAAATGCGATCGCCGACTCCGTAGGGACCGCCGGACCAACCAGTATTAATCAGATAAACGGAGGTTTCGGGGTGTTGTTCTAAACGTTGCCCTAACATTTGGGCATAGACGAGGGGTGACAGAGGGAAGAAACATTGACCGAAACAACTGGAAAAAGTCACCTGTGGGGCGGTGATTCCCCGTTCCGTTCCCGCTAATTTGCTAGTATAGCCGGAGAGGAAATGATACATCGCCTGGTTCGTGGTTAATTTGGCGATTGGTGGCAGTACCCCAAAAGCATCGGCAGTTAAGAAGATAATAGTTTTCGGGTGGGTTCCCATGCCAGATACGGCACAATTAGGGATATAACGCAGGGGATAGGCGGCGCGGGTGTTTTCGGTCAAACGTCCATCATCGTAGTCGGGAAGGCGATTATCGGGGGAAAGGATCACGTTTTCGAGAATAGTGCCAAATTGAATCGCCGCCCAGATTTGGGGTTCGTATTCGGCACTTAAACGGATGGTTTTAGCGTAACAACCGCCTTCAAAGTTAAAAATGCCGTCTTCTGACCAACCGTGTTCATCATCACCGATGAGGCTGCGTTTAGGATCGGCGGAAAGGGTGGTTTTACCCGTACCGGAGAGACCGAAAAAGAGGGCTGTATGACCGTGTTTATCCATGTTAGCGGCACCGTGCATCGGTAAAACCCCTTGTTTGGTCATCAGGTAGTTCATCATCGAGAAGACGGATTTTTTGATTTCGCCAGCGTAGCGAGTGCCACCGATGAGAACGATTTTTTTTGCCAGGTTGAGGACGATAAAGGCTTCGCTGTTCAGGTCGTCATCATCGGGATCTCCCTGTAACCCCGGCAGGGCAATCACGGTAAAATCAGTTTGATGGGCAGCTAGTTCGACCGCACTGGGCCGGAGGAATAACTGATGGGCAAAGAGATTATGATAGGCGATTTCAGTGACAACGCGCACGCCAAAGCGACAATTAGGATCGGACCCGACGTAACCATCGAAGATATATAGGTCTTTTCCCTGCACATAGGCGAGGACTTTTCGGTATAATTGCTGGAATTTTTCCTCGCTAATCGGAGCGTTATGCTGATTCCAGTCGATTTCCTTTTCGCTGGTGGCTTCTTTGACAATGAATTTATCTTTGGGGGAACGACCGGTATATTTACCCGTTTCCACCACTAAAGCCCCATTATCGGCTAAAACGCCCTCATGACGTTCGATCGCCTGTTCGACTAATTGCGGTACGGAAAGATTGCGATAAACGCGACCGAGATTTTTCATGCCTAGGCTTTCGAGGCCGTAGGTGGGATGAATTTGATTTTCTAATTCGTAGTAGAAATTGACGTTCTCCACGCGATCGGGCAAGGGACAAGAGATACTATCATTGGTCAGCGTGTGTAGAGTCGGCATAACCCCAATTCTCCTGATAATTTAGTTGTCGGTTTAGAGCTAAGTTCCAGGTCTCTGATTAGTGCAGTTATAGAAACTAGAAAAACTCCGTTCTCTGTCTTTTTTCACTCCCAGACACCTAAGAAGCTATATTGATTAGTTTATTTGACGATATTTGCCTGATTAATCTGGTCTTTTGCTGTCGGTAAAGCCAATCTTAGAGCGGTAATTCAGGATTATTTGCCTATTTACCCGTCATCTCCCAGTCAGGGTTTTTACCTTTTCCCTCTTGCCGATCTAACTGCTTTTTCTAGATATTTTTAGTCTAGCTGTACAATAGGATACAGACGATGTTTTTTTTACAAAAATTAACAGCTAAACAAAATTGGTCAGCTAATCTAGCAGTTAAGCTGCCCGCGAATTTAAATTGCTTGTTGAGATGAGGCAACAGGCAACAGGCAACAGTAAAGGGATTTGGGTAGATTTAGCCAATCTCAAGGATAGGCGGTTAAAATGCGTCTTAGCCTATCTTCATGGTGGGGTAGGAAGTCTCTGGTTTTGGGCAACGTCAGAACAATAGCTGGTCGTCCGGAGATGATGCCAAGGCTCCTAAACGTGGTTAAATCGGTTTTGCCGCTAATAAAAAAAGTCGATTGACACAGGGACCAGTTAGCGGCCAAAATTAACTCTATTAGCCGTTGGCAAGCTCTAGAATTGATTGTGTAAGTAGTCGGACATAAATTCTGTTGTCTATCTTAAGAAATGTAAATTGCCGCAATTCTTACTGACGACCGACTCCTGACTCCTGACTCCTTACCCCACAGTTAACTTTACTTTTGTCCAACTACTTAAAAGGTTAATTAAGTCTAGCTCGATCTCGAAAAAAAACAACTAATATTGACATCCTCACCGCCGTAAACGGACGGTGATTCCCAAACCTCACGATTTAGGTTTCTGCTTCTGTCCCGAAGGATTTTTCGCACCTGCCTTAACAGATTTACTCTGTTCTGGTCTTATGGTCGCTCTACAGACTGACAC
>NZ_JAPZRB010000356.1:0-5891 GCF_027531105.1 Microcystis sp. LE18-22.4A | reverse complement strand
TTTTTGCGGTAAACCAAAATTAAGCGCATTCAAAACCCGATAATCGGTATAGTAATCTAAATCTTGCAAAGTATCGAGAATAACTTCTAAGGTTTTTCCCTGTTGATGTCCCTGCAATTGCTTGACATTTTCCAGAATAAATGCTGCGGGTTGTTTGGCTTTTAAAATGCGGGCAATCTCAAAAAATAGCGTGCCTCTGGTATCTTCAAATCCCTTTAAATCACCACAAATACTAAAAGGTTGACAGGGAAATCCTGCCATTAAAATATCGTGATTGGGAATATCTAGGGCGGCGATTTCGGTAATATCTCCCTGGGGTTGGTCGCCAAAATTAGCGTGATAAATTGCCCGAGCGTCTTTATCTATATCACAGGAAAAGACACAATCAGATTCTAAGTTTTGTTGGCGACAAACTTGTTCAATAGCGACTCGAAACCCTCCCAAACCACCAAAAAGGTCAACAAAACGAATTTTCTGCTTATCTTTAAGTAAATTCATCGATCACATCCCTAGCAAGACCTGGATAATATCCTAACTTAATGGGGATAATTCATCACCTTATAGCACAGCTACGTCAAAAAATAAATCGAACTTTAGAGGTATTTTTAGCCAAGTTTGAGGAGGTAGAAAGAGCCGTAAACTTGATTAACAATCGTCCTCGAAAATGTCTTGACTATCGTAACCCGAATGAGGTATTCTATGAGGATAGAGCAGACAGTCATGTAATTCAGACTTGAATTGGCGTTTTATGAAAGGAAATTATAGTTAACAGGGGGCTGTTTTCAGGAATTCTGTCACTGCGACTGATGTTGATGACATAGATATTTTCTTGTTTGTTTCCTAATTTTCTGTTGCCTATTTGCTGCTTTCTAAAAGTACAGATATTCTGAGCAAGCACTAGGCCTTGAGATAAGAGCGTCACCACTAGGGCAGAAAGATGGATTTTGTGATAATTATTTGAATAGTGGAGAAATTTATGGGATTGATGCCAAAGCTCTCGGTAAGTTGCGATCGCTGTCTCGCAGCTTTGCTATCTAGCCCAGAGAGAGAGCCAGAAAACAATAAGGACAAATATAATCAAATAAAAGCAATAAAGCCACGATTACCCCAATTTTGCCAGCAGATAGGTTTAATAGTCATGGATATAGCTGGAAGCGTGCAAATGCTTACGGAACGATCTGAACAATTGCTGTACCAGTATTCCCTCTCCCATACCCCGAACACCTTACCAGAACCCTTGCAAAAGTGGTTTAAACATCCGATTGCCCGACTCTTAGCCAAGGATGAGCAAGCCTTTTCCTGTTCACCCTTACGCCTAGAACAAGAGGGACGACAGTTAATCATTTTTCTGATTCCCACTCTTATCGGAGAACAGTTTCTCCTAATCTTAGAAGAACAAGAACTGCCCTCTTTTTCGATTGCGGCCTTAGAATTGTTGGGACTGACTAAAAGGGAAGCAGAAGTGCTATTTTGGATTGCCCAAGATAAAAGTAATGCCGCCATAGCAAAAGTGATCGGATGTAGCGAAGGAACCGTGCGAAAACATCTAGAACATATTCACGGGAAACTAGGGGTACAAACTCGGACGGCAGCGGTTATAGTTGCCCTCGAAAAGTTGGGGCTACTGAAAGGGCAGATTGCTGCGATATCTTCATAATTCCCTACGCGGATCATCGTATTGTTAACCCAGAAAAATTTGATGATTATTGAAATTGTGCATTGTCCTGTACTTAGTTCTTGAACAGAGCTTCTCATCGAGAAAGCCAAAATTTCTTTGGCAAGGAGAATCAAATCTATGCCTACACCCTTTGTGAATGAGGAATTTACCTTCACCAATCCCGACGGCAGCACTATCCGGGTCAGGGGATCGGGAAACCAGTATTATGCTGTTTTTGAAACCCTAGATGGCTATACCGTGGTCAAAAACCCTGACAATGGTTTTTACACCTACGCCCAGCTTTCCGAAGACAAAAGCCAACTGATAGCCACCGATGGGATAGTCGGCCAAGTAGCACCCCAAAGCCTCGGCATCCAGCCCCATCTACGCATCGAGACCGAGAGTGCCAAACAACAAGCTCAGAGCGCACCGATGCTACAGGAAGGGTTCAGTCAATGGCAAGTCCGTCGTCAGCAAAAAAAAACTCAGCTGCAGGGAATCAGTGCGACGACCAGTGCTGATGCCAGACCAGCTTCAACAGTAACTGTGGGCAACTATCTGGGATTATGTATCTTGATTAAGTTTCCCGACGTTGCCGCCAGCATTTCCCAACAGGAAGTCAGCAACTTCTGTAACCTACCTGGTTACGCCGGATTTGGCAATAAAGGGTCAGTACGGGATTATTTCTACGACAACTCCCAGGGAAAATTAACCTATACCAATGTTGTCACCCAATATTACACCGCCGCCCATAATCGCTCCTATTATACCGATCCAGCGATCGACTATGGTACTCGCGCCCGAGAACTGATTCTAGAAGCCCTCAATTATTTGAAATCCCAAGGCTTTAACTTTAGTCAGTTGAGTAGTGATAGTAACGGCTTAATTTATGCCTTAAATGTCTTCTATGTCGGACCGCGGGTCAACAATTGGGCCGAAGGACTATGGCCTCATTCCTGGAGTTTAGCTTCACCCTACGATGTCGGGGGGGGCAAGAAGTTATACGACTACCAAATCACCAATATGGGTAGTGAACTGACCTTGCGTACCTTCTGTCATGAAAATGGTCACATGATTTGCGATTTTCCCGATCTCTACGATTATGGCGGTCAATCGGCAGGAGTGGGTAATTATTGTCTGATGTGTTACGGAGGCAATGATAAAAATCCCGTACAAGTTTGTGCCTATCTCAAAAATGAAGCCGGTTGGGCCAGCAAAGTGACAGCGATAACTCCAGGTCTTACCGCCAGTCTTCCTGCGGCCAAGAATGAGTTTTACCTCTACAGTAAGAACGCTAACGAGTATTTCCTGATCGAAAACCGGCAGAAAACTGGCCGGGATACATTCCTCCCCGATGCAGGCCTAGCCATCTGGCACGTGGACGAACAGAAGAATGGTAACGAGGAGGAACAGATGACTCCTAGCCAACACTACGAATGTTCCTTAGAACAGGCCGATAATCGCTTCGATTTGGAGAAAGGCGTGAATGCTGGTGATAACGCCGACCTATTTCGAGCCTCCTATAAAACCGAGTTTTCCGATAGCACCAGTCCTGCTGGCAAATGGTGGGATGGTAGCAACTCTGGCCTAAAAATCGCCCAGATTTCTGCCGTTGCTGCCACGATGACCTTCACTGTTCCCGGCAGTGCTTGGCTAGAGAAAAAGCAGATTACCGGTTTGTGGATGATTAACCAAGAACGCAATGCGGCCGCCTATGTGGACGGCCTCGGCTGGCGCAAGATTGCCAGCGAGAGTGACAGTGTTTTCTTGGGGATGCTTGCCCTACTGTCCGCCGCTAAGGAAAGAAAATTTCCCGTCAATCTGCGTCTAGAAAACAACGTGATTCAGGAAATTTACGTTTTTTAAAACTTTTTCAAGATTTAACGAGGAAAATACCATGACATTAACACAACCGACTCAAATTCCCCCCGCAGCTAACGTTCCTAAGTCCGAAACACCAGAAATTCCCGCCGTTCCTCTCTTTGCCGAAAACCCCCTCGGTCAGGATAGCAAAGATGGCCTGCGTGGCGGAGCGAATCTCTATGGCGGCTGTAGTATTGAAGTGGGCTGTGGTTGCTCCTTTGGCACCCTGCGCTATACCCATGAAGATGCCCAAGGCTGGTTAGACTATGTGAAAAAGTTTACCCCCTTAAACTTTTGGTATCAGGATTGTGGCGTACAACCCTGGCTTTACTACGAACCCTACGATGATTGGCAAGATACCTACGGGGTAGATGCGGTCATGGCCTTCTATCACTCTGGTCATGGCGGGATGGATGCCAATGGCGTGTTTTATCTACCGATGAGCAAACCGTGGGGTAACGAAGGTTGTACGATCGTCTCTAGCAGTGATAAGTTAGTTTGGGCTAACGAGCGGGTCAGATACATTTTTCTGTCTACCTGTCTTTCCCTGCGGGTTCTGGGCGGTCACAACCCGATTCGCACTTGGCATCCTAGTAATCGCGGTTGGCGAATGCTCTTCGGCTATGAAACTGTTAGTTGGGATAATCCCAATTACGGTAAATTTTTCTGGGAAGAATGGAACAAGAATAAGCCTTTAAGTACCGCTTGGTTAGATGCTAGTTGGCGCATTGCCCACGACCAGGCCCCCTCGGTGGTGGCCTGTGGTGCCAGTGCCGATGAGGCGAAAAATCGTCTCTTTAATGAACGCTATTTTTCTCGCGAACGGGTCAGTAATGCTTGGTATTGGTGGCGATGGTACAATGTGGCTCGCAGTAGCCAACCACAACTGGTCTTACCCCAGCATCTCCTCGTCGGTCGTTTGCAACCCCTAGACGCTACTCGACCCGCTGCCCGCAGCCTAGCGGCACGATTTGGTCTTGACCTGGAAATCCCGTCAGAAGTTGGTAGTACCAGAAATGGCTCCTATCGCGTGGTGACGGGGGAACAAAGCATCGCCTACGGTAGTGATGGGTCAATTGATGTTCGTTTGGCAACTCCTAACCGTTATAATTACAACCCTTTGGCTATGGACAGCGCCCAAACCTTAGCCCAGGAGGCAGTCTGGCGTTACGGTCTTGACCAAGAAGTCCCAGTGGTGTTCGATCGAATTATCTTATCTTCCGAAGCCGGCGGTACGGCTAACGGTTCGGGACAATTGGACGGACCGTTTACTACTGGTGTGATTGTCCAATTCCGACAGTTGATTAATGGTGTCCCAGTGATTACCCCGGGGGCAGGTACGGTGCGAATTGCCCTGGATAATGATGGTACTGTCACCGATGTGCATTCATCAGTCCGCTCGCTCGAACAGTTAAGTAGTCGTCCTGTACGCTCTGCCAGTGCGCCGCCTCCCCAGGGTGATATCGCTCCTGTCTTAGCACCCGAACCTAGCAACTATGAGCAGTTACTAGCGGCAGAGTTTAGCCGACAATTGGCTTCCCTGTCTGCTCGCGGTGGCGCTGGAATGCCTCTAGAATTCACCACTGTACCCAATTCCACCGAGATTGGCTACGATATTGACGGCGATGAGGCGATTTTGATCGCCCGCAAAGCGATCGAAGTTAACTTTGGCAATGGTTATCGTAAACGTTATTGGGTTACTGTACCCTTGTTTGGTTAACTGCGATCGAATCCAGTTTTAATCATGTCAAGACGGGCAAGCTCCCCGTCTTGACAGGCTTTTTTACTTTTTCCTGGCTACACAATGTCTAGCGTCACCCGTCAACAACTGGAGAGCGCGATCAACAATGGCTTAAAGATCGGCTTAAACGGTGAAAATTTACAAGGTTTGGATTTATCTGGTCTGAATCTCAGTGAATTTGACTTTAGCTATGCCAATCTAGAATCAGTTAACTTCCGGGGTGCCAATTTAAGCAAGGCGATTTTGTGGTCTGTGCAAGCGGCAAAAGCGAACTTTAGTCAAGCTAACCTTAGTGGGGCCAACCTCGGCACTGCCAATCTTAGTCAATGCAATCTTAGCGGTGCAATTCTCCGTCAAGCTAGTTTGTTAGGAACCAATTTGCAACAAGCGGATTTAAGCAGCGCCGATTTGCGTCTGGCTAATCTCCAAAATACCATCCTCACGGATATTATTTATAATGCTCAAACCCAATGGCCTGATGGATTCCGTTTTTTGCGGTAAACCAAAATTAAGCGCATTCAAAACCCGATAATCGGTATAGTAATCTAAATCTTGCAAAGTATCGAGAATAACTTCTAAGGTTTTTCCCTGTTGATGTCCCTGCAATTGCTTGACATTTTCCAGAATAAA
>NZ_JAPZRB010000541.1:0-30171 GCF_027531105.1 Microcystis sp. LE18-22.4A | reverse complement strand
CAAACCGCCGACACCATCGGTCAAAGCATGGGGGCATCGCGGCTGGGGTTGTCTCTTTCATCGCTGCTCTTTCAACGTAAAGTGCTTACTCTTTAACGATTATACTCGATTTGATCTTTATTTGGCGTTTAAGTCCCATTATGTAGAGGTTGCCATCCTTACCAAAGGCTAAACCTATGGGGGCAATCAGCCCACCACTACCA
Organism: Microcystis sp. LE18-22.4A; assembly: GCF_027531105.1. NCBI lineage: Bacteria > Bacillati > Cyanobacteriota > Cyanophyceae > Chroococcales > Microcystaceae > Microcystis > Microcystis sp. LE18-22.4A. Next base: position 29,968 of record NZ_JAPZRB010000541.1, on the reverse strand, counting down.
GGAAAAACAAAAGTATTGAGAAATGTTCCCATTGTTCCGTCATTCTTCAAGACACTATGGGTGTTAAGGCTACTGACGTAGAGGGTGCCGTCTTCTCCAAAAGTCAAGCCTGTGGGTACATCCACCTCACCATTGTTAGAAGGAATAATAGTTTTGATGAGGTTACCAGTCGTCTTGTCATAGACGAGGACGCTGTTGGTGTCACGACTGTTGACGTAGAGGTTACCATCCTTGCCAAAGCGCATACCTGTAGGGATCTTTAATCCGCCACCACCAGAAGGGACAAAAGCATTGATGAATTCCCCTGTTGTTCCATTGTACTTGAGAACATTATTGGCACTATTATTAATCGGGGCAGGTTCGCCAAATCCTCCATTGAGTCCACTATTACTGACGTAGAGGTTGCCATCCGATCCAAAGTCTAAATCGATCGGATTTTTCAGCCCACCACTACCGGATTGAACAAAAGCATTGATGAATTCTCCTGTAGTTCCGTTGTACTTCAGAATACTGTCAGTAGCACGGCTGACAACATAGAGATTACCATCTGGACCAAAAGTCAAATCGAGCGGCTCTTTTAGCCCGCCACTGCCAGAAGAAATAAAGGTCTTGATGAATGCCCCCGTTATTTCGTCATACTCTAGGACACTGTTAGTAGCGTTGCTAGCAACAAGTAAAGATGCTTGAGCTTTTGGAGTAGCAAAGCCAAGGACGGCAATAGTTGTCAGGAGAATACTGACTAGACGATAACAATTAATTAAACTCATAAATACCCTCAAAGATTGTTATACCAATTGACGAGTTCCGCTCCGATTAAATGGGGGTTGTCTTCTTGTAAATAATGGCTGCCTGCGCCGATGTTCACTGACTTCAAATTCTTCAGATGCTGCTCGTACCATTGCGCCATTGACGGCGAGATTAATGCACCTGGATCAGCATAAAACATCAGTTTCGGCAAATCCGATTGCAGAAGCTTTGCATGGTAGGTCTCGACAGCCTTGACTACAGCGACGGGTTCTCCTTCAATCGGTATCTCGTTAGGCCAACGCCAAATAGGCTTACGGTCATTTATTTTCTGGAATGGCTCCCGATAGCGGTTCATCTCCTCTTCACTGAGTTGTCTGACGATGGAAAGGGGCAACACTTGCTCGATAAAAGCGTTCTTATTCACCAGCAAATCCCAGCCCACCTCTGGCGTTCGGAATGCCTTAAATAGCTCTATGGCTCTTGTAGGAAAATCATCCCATGACATAGGTCTGATGAACTCCATGAAGGCGAGTCCTTTGATGTTATTCTCCTGACTCATAGCATAGTGAAAGCCGATGGCAGACCCCCAATCATGCATAACCAAAGTGATATTTTTCAGGTTCATCCTTTCGATGAATCCCTCTATAAACTTCACATGGTCAAAAAATAGATAATCGATGTCCGGCTTGTCTGACTTTCCCATGCCAATCAGATCGGGGGCAAGGCAACGCCCTTTGGCTGTTAGATAGGGAATGATATTGCGCCACAGGTACGAAGAGGTGGGATTGCCATGAAGAAACAGGATCGGCTCCCCTGAACCTTGATCGACATAGTGTATTTTAAAGCCATCGACTTCGATAAAGTTGGACTCGAAAGGAAAATCCGCAGAAATACTTGGTGTTGTTTCCATTTTTTCACTCTTGACTGAAATCGCTAAAAAACGCTGAAAGTGTCCAGTTTTTGGACAATTATGAATTCCGCCCAGCAGATGCTCCGCCGTCGAGCGCCCATACTGCACCAGTTACCCACGATGTTTGCTCCGATAGCAAGAAACAAATTGCATTGGCGACATCAACAGGTTGCCCGATGCGTCCGATAGGGTGGAAAGTGTTGAAACCTTGAAGGACTTCATGAACTTCGCTCGGATTGATAAATGATTCATACACTGGTGTCTCGACGACAGCAGGAGCTACAGCATTCACGCGGATGTTGTAGGGAGCCAATTCAATAGCAAGATGCCGCGTCAGTCCGTGTAAACCAGCTTTCGCCATTGCATAGGCTGCACCTGGAGTTGCCGCAGTAGCCACATTAGCCCACATTGAACCAACGTTGACGATCGCTCCTTTACCACGAACTTTCATGTTCTTGGCAACTTGTTGAGTCAAAAAGAATGTGCCGCGATTGATTTCGAGATAGCTGTCGTAGTCAATCTCTTGACAATCTAAAAAAGGCTTTGGAGAAAATATGCCAGCGGCATTAACCAGATACTCAATATCTGGCATCTGCTCTGCGATTCGAGCAATAAGCTTGGCGACATCCTGTTTATTGGTAAGATCTGCCTGTAGGACTTCGACATTCCCATAATCTGCCAACTCTTGCGCCGTCTTGTTGAGTTTGTCAATTTTGCGTCCTACAATGATCACTTGAGCTTGACTTTTTAGAAGAGCCTCGGCGACGGCTTTACCGATGCCACTGCTACCTCCCACAATTAAGGCCAACTTGCCACTAAATTCAAATTTATCTTTCATGGATTGTCTCCTGAATTTCCTAAAGTTATCAAATCGATTAGCTGGGTGAAGAAATTAATTCTTTTTCTCAAACCAGCTTTTGTCTGTCTTTTTTCCGGTTAATTGTTAACCTGGCAACTGTACCAAATACACCAATACCTAAGAGCGTCAAGGGAGAAGAGTATTCAGGAACGGACGTAGAATTGGCACTCCGAAATGTCAAACCCCCTAGCGATACTGTGTATTTATTCACCTCATCATAGGTAACGGTATAAGTTGTGGGATAATAGCCACCCTTGGCATACTGATAACCGGCTGGTTGGGGGATAGCCTCAGTAAAGCTACCTCCTGATGGTTGGCTAGTCGCTAAGTCATTCAAAAAATCAGTAGCAATCAGCACATCAATAAAAGTCATCTTTCCTTCACTAAAACCGAAGAATAAAGAAGCACGAGGGTTAGGTTCTAGCGGATTAAAAAAGGCTGTCCCTGCACCTGAGATCGCGTAAAATTGGCTTCCTGGTGGAACTTGGATAAAACCAGTGGGGACAGCCTCTGGATTGGGAGCTTGAACCGCTTTTTCCAATTCTTCTCCAAAACATTCAAAGAATTGGTTAGTGTTAGGACAGATGGTACTGCGTCGCTCCGCAAAAGTAGATAAGTAAAAAGAAAAGTCGATATGCTCCTCGCCATAGCCTGACCCGCCTGGCGTATGACCATCATTGAAATAGAGGAGTTCTAAATCTCCGAAGGGGGTTGCTGAAGCTTGAGAGGGCAAGAGTGGGTTATAAAAATGTGTGGGATAGGGAAAGGTAGAAGGGTTGCCGTTAGCAGGATTGGGTAAGCTAGACAAAGTTTCTTGGGAGAAAGTTAGTCCGATATTGGTCGGTTCTCCGTGGTCATCAAAGGTGACAAAGGAGCGAAATGTTCCATTTCCCAGAGGCAATGGTTCTCCGTAAAAGACAGACGCTGAATCTAACGGATTGTTTGCTGAACCTGAAAAAGGTGGATGTGAGTGGGGAGGGACTGAAGGAGAACCACTCCCATGGGCAGATGCTGCTTCTATTCCTAAAGAGACAGAGGCAAGAACTGCTCCAATAACAGCCGCTAATAATTTGATATTTTTCATCAGTGCAAGCTCCTAAAGCGAAGTAGATTCAGCATTCGAGTTTGAGACATTACCAAAAGCCTTGACCTCATCAGCTAATTTAGGTTTTTTCTGGCCAATTTTGAGCTTAGTTACCACCCCCAAAGCGCCGAAAGCCAATAAAGATAAAGCAGAAGAAGATTCAGGAACGGAAGTAGACCGATATCTTAATCCTCCCAAGGACATCGTATATTGCTCACTGTTCGGGTTATAGGTAAGGGTATAGTTGGTAGGATAGAATCCAGCCTCAGGATAGATACCGCCGGCTGGCTGTTTAATCGGCCTAGTAAAGCTGCCGCCATTAGGTTGTTCCCCAAACTCCTCGATAAAACCAGCGCCCATGGGAACGTCGATATAACTCAATTTCCCCTCATTAAACCCGTAGAAAACTGTTTGCGTGAAAGGATCTAAGGTCTCTGAGGGATCGAAATAAGCGGTTCCAGCACGCTGTAACCCATAAAAAGTAACAAAGGGCGGAACTTGAATAAAATCAGTAGGAATCGCACCAGGCGGTGGTGGTTCTAGTACCTTTGCCAGTTCTTCTCCAGTACAAACAAAGGGACTGACCGGATTATTTAGGTCTGGATGGGGACAAATTAAGTCTCGTTGCTCGTTGGTGATGAAGAAATAGGTAAAGTCTATATGGGGGTGCATCAGGTCAGCAATATTAGAGAGTGCTGGATCGTGACCGTGACTCCAATAAATCAGCTCAACGTGTTTAAAAGCTGTAGCTGGAGCATTGGCAGGCAAGGGAGGAAAAAGACGCAGTGACGCAGTGGGAAAAACTGGTAATTCGGGTAAACCAGTTAGAGCCACTTTGTCAAAGATATAGCCAATTTCTGAGGGATCTCCTTGGCCATCGGTTTTGACATAGGTGCGAACCATTCCATTCCCCAAAGAGAGTGGATTTCCGTAAAATACGCTGCCTGATGCTAGTGGATCGACGAAAGGTGGCGCTGGTGGCAGTGGTTGATGTAAACCTCCATGGGCTTGTACCGGGTGCAAGTTTAAGAGGAAACTCGAAAATACTGCTCCAGTTGCTATGATTGCCCTAGTTGCTTGAGTTGCCATTGTTGTCCTAGTTGCTTGAGTTGTCATTGTTGTCCTAGTTGCTTGAGTTGCCATAGTAATTTTTCTCTCACGGAATTTACCAACTTAAGTTGAGGAACTTAAGCAGATTTTTAACTTTTAATTATCTTGTTTCATTGAGGTCCCCCCTTCTCGGTCGAGTTATTCGTTCCAAGATTTGCACGGTTATACTGCGTGGCATTAAGCGAGGAATGCTGTTAGCAAGCCAGTAATTTTTAAGTCCGGGGATGACATAATTGCGCCCGTCTTCAAGAGCTTTGAGAGCAACTGCTACCACCCGCTGAGGAGAGGTGGCACTCCCATCATCAAAGATCTTAACTAAAGACCGTGTTGCTGTCGGTCCAGGACAGAGCGCTAAGACACGCAGTCCTCGATGGCGATACTCAGCCCAAAGCGCTTCACTAAAGGAGAGGACGAACGCCTTACTCGCTCCATAAACGGCCATGTAAGGCATGGGCTGAAAGGCTCCACTAGAGGATAAATTGATTACCGCTCCTTCCCCTTTAGCCAGCATTCCTGGGATAAATTTATGGGTTAAATCAACTAAAGCCACTACGTTAACCATCACCTGTGCGTGATCTTGCTCAAGGGGAATTTGCTCGAAGGGCGCATAGTTAAGAAACCCGGCATTATTAACAAGTAAATCTACAGTAAGTGCCTTTTCCTCGACAGCGCTGAAAACGTCCTGAGCAGCATTTTCACGACTTAGATCAACAACAATTACTTCAGTGCGGACACCGTAAACTTGATAAAGATCGGTTGCTATTGTGCGTAGTTTTTCTTCGGTTCGTGCTACTAAAATGAGATTCATGCCACGTTTAGCAAGCTCGCGGGCGAATATCTCGCCAATCCCAGATGATGCTCCCGTGATTAGTGCTGTTTTGCCGCGATAATTGAACATAAACTTTTGCCTTTAAATAAAAAGTTGATTTATTTTAAGTTACTGAAACTTTTTGCCAGCTTTTTCTAAGCAACTAACTCCCAAGAGTCCGAGTCCTAATAGTAAACAAGACAGGGTATTAGAAGGCTCAGGAATTGGCGTTAGGGAAAGAGTCACTGCCCGATTGTTAGCATCAGGAACAATGCGAGCTACTTCGACTTCATCCCCTGTCCAAAACACTCCATCAGGTCCAGGAGTAAATAAAGGGGTAATGGTGGAACTGAAGAATTCTAGCTGACTCCCGGCTCCTTCTGGAGGAAACCCAGTTAAGGGTGAGGAGAGATTGAGGGTTACGGGGTCTCTGGTGCGAATTGTTCCTTCCGGCGTTCCTTGGATTTCTAAAAAGAATTTCAAGAAACTATCTCCTAATGAGGGGTTATCATTTCTTTGGCTGATAGCTCCTGCCGAATAAAGGGAAACATAGGGTAAAGTTGACCCTGGAGGAGTCGGCGCTAAATCCGGCACTCCATCCCCAGCTAAGGCAGTAATCAGGGGGACAAAAGGAGTAGAACCTGAAGCGATATTGTGGAAGACTTCCAATTGAACTACGTCAGTAATACCATCAACACTGCCTACATTACCCAGTAAAGGATTGCCAATAATGGCATCAACGGGATTTCCTAATAAAATCTGGGTTTTTCCTTGGAGAATTGCGGTAAAATCTGGTAAATTATTCGGACTAAAGCCAAAGTTAGCACTAACGATAACTGTGTTAGCAAAATCGTAGATCTGGCTCGAACAATTAGAAATCCAATTGTTCCCTGAACCACAGTTTAAAGAAGAGGCATTGGCGGGAGTAATTGCCCCTGGCAATAGGGAAACTGTTAAGCTTATAATGCTTGGAACAAGTGGCAACATTTTAAACTTAGAGTTTTTCATTTGTCTTCTCCTTGAGGTTAGTCTGTTCTAAGATTTTCCTGATTGCATCGACAACTAATTCAGGTTGATCAATATGAATATTATGACCACTGCTGTGAGCGATTTGTAAGCTTCCCGAAGTCGAAAGCTGGGAGGTTTCTCTCTGTAATTGCTGCCAGATAGACTCAGATGCTTCTACATTTTGCCCGGAAAACATATTCAGTCCGTGGGAAATTACGACCAAGGGTAAGTGGGAGGGAAAGGAAGTTTGACTGACCAATGCGGCATCTTTTTCCATTAATGCGCTTTCGGCTAAGGCAGTATTAAAGCTTTGGGGGAGGAACTTCGCTAAAACAACAGATTGTACAGACGGGGGCAATTTTTGGACAAATTCGGGAGCGACATCACTGCCTTTGAGTTGCAGCAGGAGGCGTAAGATTCCCAGGCGAGAAATAATGGATAAACTGCGAAACATTTGCCGCGTTGCTGCCATATTTTTCCTAAATTCATTCCCCAGACGGCTATAGACATTTGCCGGTACCGCATCCACTAAAACCACTCCCACTACTTCTGAAGGATACTGGCTGGCAAACAGGCGCATATTCAACCCTCCCAAGGAATGACCCACCAGTAAATAAGGTCCGGCTATTCCCCCTTTTTTCAGTAGAGTGTGTAGTTCTTGAACCATAATCAGGCTGGTGCGAGGATGGGGACTGGGTTCACTCCAGCCGTAGCCAGCGCGGTCGTAAACACAGACAGAGGTGAACTTTGCCACTTCCGATTGAACCCAATGCCAGAGGGGAGATATTCCCCCTAGTCCATAATCCATCACCACAGTGGGACTACCTTGACTTTTACAGTGGAGATGCAAGCGATAACCCCCTACATCTATCAATTGACCAGGTGGTGGATACTTACTTAGGTCTTTAATTGTGGCAACTTGCTGGTAAACCAGTCCTAAAAGTACCAGTAGTGCCACCAAAGTAATAAGTATTCCGCCGAGTAGCCAAAATTTCATCTTTTTTCCCTATGATTCATTAGTTAACTGATAAAATTCTCTGCTAAGACCCGATCTGGAGAACTGGTTTACTATCGGTTAAGGTGAGATAAACACAACGTTTTTTGTCTAAGTCAGAGAGCCAACAGTAAATCGGAATTCCAGGACAACTAGCATTTTCAGGCGGAATGTTTGGCTCAACAAGAGTCGGTAAATCAGAAAACTTAAGCAGCGTTCTCGGCTTACCTAAATTAAGTGGAGCAACAGCGGCTGCCATGATAAATATTGAGCCAATTTCACTCAGTCCTCTACCTTCCAAGTCAACTGAGTTCCCCTGCACGAGTGCATTGAATTCTGATTCGGAAAGATTCAAGCCAATGCGGTTAATTCCCCGGCGCAATTCATTAGGCTCTAAGATGAATTGGGATGAGACAAAGGTGGCTAATTCCATGATAATTACCTCAACTAAGAGCAGGAATTTTACGGGTGAACAGCGATCATTAGTCTCAAATTAAGTAAAAATGATGATTTTTTGAATGTCATAGCGAGGGGGGGATTGACAAAAACGCCATCTCGCCATGACAGATTATAGTTTGGCTTTGCTTAAGTTGACACCAGTGACAGCTATTCGCTCCTACTAAGCAGGAAAAGACTCAATTGTTACTCTTTCACCGACCACGTTTTGAACAACAGAAGGCGATTTCTTCTGCGGTTGATAGTGATAGTTTTTGAATTCCTCACGCATCTTCTCAATTTGGCTGTTATCAGCTATTCCTCGGGTTTTGCGCTTATAAATTACTTCGGCGATTGTGGCTTGAATCGATAGCTTCAACATCCGACCAAAGTAATACCAATGTTTCGGATTTAACCAACCGGCGATGCCAAAAGCTTTCCATTGAAAGAGAGCATACCAAATAGCAATGTAGAAGTAAGCGGCTTTCATGCTGGCAAAAACATTACAGCGCCGAGGCTCGAATTTAGTATTTTCCAAGAAATCGTCGAAGTGTTTTAAGGTTCCATAACCGCCCAGCAATTGATCGGCCCGATAGGCATCCATTAAACCAATATTAGCACCCTGTGACACTAATTGATGAAATTCCTGGCATAAATCAGCGAAAATTCCATTAACATTGCCATCGGCAATTTTCACATAGCGGGGGATAAAATTTAAGTCCAGATGCCATTTACCAATATAGGTGGGAACATGGACACCAAACCACCACATATACTCGAAATAAATCCGCCAACTCATAACACTAGCATGACCGAGTTGATAGGCATGATCTCGGTAGAGACAGTTGACAGTACGAGCATAAGCTAGGTTGAAATCATTGTAAGCGGATCGTTTTTGTTCTGCTGCTGCTTCCTCAGCCAATTTAGCACGGATAATTTCTGTAACACTTTCTACCTCAAAAGCGATCATGGTCGTTCCATAGGAATAAAAAGCATCAAAAATATGGGCAGCATCCCCAATAACGTACCAGTTATCAGGAGAAAAAAGAACTTTGCTTTTGTGGGCAATTTTCGGCCAGTAATGAAAATCAACTACTTCCCCACTTTCAATCAATTGAGAGAGAATAGTATGATTGCTCTTGAGAAAATTGGCAAATTTGTCAAGGTTATTTATGCTATGAGCAGGAATAACATCGTGATGGTGAATAATGCCAATAGATAGTTCCATCGAGTGCTTATCAATGGGAATCATCCATAACCAATGACCCTGGCCAAAATAGTGATTGGTGGCATAATAATGGCTGGTAGATGCGCCTTCGGGATGATAGCCACTGTGGAAAATCGTGCGGTCGATATTTTTCACCCGCAGCCACGCTGAACCATTATTGAGTCCCAGGAGATTCTCTGGACCGGAAAGCACATTATCAGTTTTGCGTCCAATAATAAAATTCTTGCCTGCGGCATCGATGACGTGCTTGGCTTGAAGGGTAATATTTTCCTCGCCAACTTTGGCATAAACTGTTTTTAGCTCATCCCCTGAAGTAAGAGCGACATCTTTGACCCGTCCCTCGTAAAAATCGGCTCCCATCTGACAATTCATCACCAGTAAATCTTGCTCAAATTTAGCCCGTTGTAGGTGAAAAGACCCCACTGGAGTTTGACGGTTTGCCCAGACATGATAATAATCATCAAGGGTTTCTGTTTTTGCCGGATCTTTTGGCCAGTGGAAATTGAGACCAGATTTGGGGGGGTGGTTTTCGATTAAATAATCATGTAGTCCTAATTCTTTGCAGAGAAACAAAGCGGCAACTTCGATTAAAGACTCACCGATTTTTAAATCTTTGTCTGTGCGTTCCACGGGACGGGGATCGATTAGCGCCACCCGAATATTAGGGATGTTGAGCATGAGATGTCGTGCTTGGCACAGTCCAGCAAAGCCTGCTCCCATAATGACAACATCGTATTCTCGAGATTGAGTAATGGTAGAATTCATGGTTAACTCCTTGATGGTTGATGAAGTGATTGACACTCACAGATGATTGAGAGAAGGGCGTTGAATTTGATGCAAGCCAAAATCCTTAAGAATTGGTGGCTTCTGCCAGCCAAGGCTGGAGTTTTGGTTGATATTGATAAGTTTTAAACTCTTGACGCATCGCTTCAATTTCACTGTTGGCAGGCAGTCCTTTGGTTTTAAACTTATAAATTAACTCGCCGATAGTTGCTTGTCCTGACAACCCTAACAGGCGCATGAAATGGTAAATATGGCGGGGATTGAGACAACCTTGTATACCAAATCCTTTCCATTGAAAGAGTGCATACCAGAGGGCGGCATAAAAACAGGTAGCTTTTAAACCAGCAAAGACATTACACCGCCGCGGTTCAAACTTAGTATTTTCTAAGAAGTCATCAAAGTGTTTGAGAGTGTGATAACCCTTGAAAAGTTGATCGCCCCGGTAACAATCCATTAACCCAATATTGACATCCTTGTCTGCTAGTTCGGTAAATTGTTCATTTAAATCAGCAAACAGTCCATCAATATTGCTGTTTAGAGTTTTGAGAAAGATGGGAATATAGGTGAGGTCCAAATGCCATTTACCTACATACATAGGAACTTGTACCCCAAACCACCACATATACTCAAAGTAAATGCGCCAACTCATCACACTGGCTTGTCCTAACTGTTTGGCGTGTCCCCGATAGAGACAGTTGACACTACGGGAGTAGGCTAAGTTAAACTCATTGTAAGCAGCCCGTTTTTGTTCCGCATCAGCTTCACCTGCGAGTTTGGCCCGTACAATCTCCGTTATCCCTTCAATAGCTAAAGCAATCGTGGTGGTTCCGTAGGAATAGAAAGCATCGAAGATGTAAGCAGCGTCGCCAAGGACATACCAATTGTCGGGAGAAAATAGGGTTTTGCTTGCGTGAGAAATCCTCGGCCAATAGTGGAAATCTACTGCTTCTCCACTATCAATGATATTGGCGAGAACTTGGTGATGATTTTGCAGGAAATTATGGAATTTTTCCCGGCTGTTTACTTGAGTGGAATCAATCACATCATGGTGATGAATTACTCCAATAGATAATTCCATCGTTTGGGTATCAATGGGAATCATCCACAGCCAATGTCCTTCGCCAAAATAGTGATTAGTTGAGTAATAATGGCTGGTTGAGGCATTAAGCGGATCGTAGCCACTGTGGAAGATGGTACGATCTACATTTTTCACTCGCACCCAGGCAGATCCTGTGTTTAATCCCATTAAGTTTTCTGGACCAAATAGGAGGTTGTCAGTCTTGCGCCCGATGATGAATTTCCGTCCTGCTGCATCGATAACGTGTTTGGCTTGCAGTTCCATTCTTTCATCGCCTACCTTGATTTTAACTGTTTTAATGGCATCGCCAGGAGTTAAATCAACATCGACAACTTGCCCATTATAGAAGTTGATTCCCATGGCTTTATCCATTTTTAGCAAGTCTTGTTCAAACTTGGAGCGGTTGATTTGAAAAGAGGGAATGGGAACTTGTCGGTTCGAGCCAGCATGATAGTAGTCGTCGATTGTTTCAGTTTTTGCTGGATTTTTGGGCCAGTGAAAGTTAAGCCCTTGTTTGGGAGCATGATTTTCAATTAGGTAATCATGTAGTCCCAATTCTTTGGCAAGAAAAAGAGCGGCAATTTCAATGGTGGACTCGCCAATTTTTAAGTCCTTATCTGTGCGTTGTTCCGGACGGGGATCGACTAGAGCTACTTTGATATTGGGAATCTTGAGCTTGAGGTGTCGCGCTTGACATAGGCCAGCAAAACCAGCACCCATAATGACCACATCATACTCTTTATCTTGAGTCATTTGCATTGATTTACTCCTGAATTAATCGAGGTTAGTTTTGGTAAATTGTTTGAATTTAAGAGAAGGAAAAACTATGGGCTTTGAACCAAGTTTTAAGAAAGTTCAGCACTCCAGGGCTGTAATTTGCCTTGATAGCGATATTCTTTGAATTCTTGGCGCATTTCCTCGATTTCGCTATTATCTGGCAGACTACGAGTCAAGAAGTTATGCCGCATTTCTCCCAAGGCTGATAATCCACTTTGGGCTAACAGATAGCTAAAATGAGCTAAATTGCGGGGTTTCAACAGGCCGCGCCAGCCAAAACCTTTCCACTGGAACATTGCATACCAAATTGCCACATAGAAAAAGGTATTCTTCATGCTGGTGAAAATGTTACAGCGTTGGGGTTCAAGCTTGCTATTTTCTAGGAAGTCTTCAAAGTGTTTAAAGGTATAGTAACTGCCGATTAGTTGATCGGCTCGAATCGCATCCATCAAGCCCATATTAACTCCGCGCTCTACTAATTGGTTACAGTCTTGATACACATCCACGAATAAGCCATTGAGAAAAGTGCGGAAAGGTCCAGTAAACTGTTTCAGGAAAGCTGGATCTAAATGCCATTTACCTATGTACATGGGGACTAAGACACCAAACCACCACATATACTCAAAGTAAATCCGCCAACTCATGATACTGGCATGACCTAATTGTTTTTGATGTTCCTGCATGAAAGTGTTGACGCTATCAGTAAAAGCCAAATTGAATTCATTGTAAACAGCCCGTTTTTCTTCAGCATTGGCCTCCTTTGTCAATTTGGCGCGGACAATTTCGGTAATGCTTTCAACGGCGATGGCAATCATCGTTGTTCCCAGGGAATAAAAAGCATCAAAAATACAGGCTGCATCTCCGACAACATACCAGTTATCAGGCGAAAACATCACTTTACTTTTGTGGGCAACTCGCGGCAAATAATGGAAGTCAACCAATTCACTACTTTGCAATAATTTATAGAGAACTGTATGGTTGGCTTTCAAAAAAGCAGTAAACTTTTCTTGGGTGTTTATGGTGGCTGAGGGAATGACATCATGGTGGTGAATGACTCCCAGAGAAAGTTCTTTACTATCTCGATCAATGGGAATCATCCACAGCCAATGACCAGGGCCAAAGTAATGGTTGGTAGCGTAGTAATGACTGACAGTGGTTCCTGCTGGATGATAACCACTATGGAAAATGGTCCGATCTACATCTTTAATCCTTACCCAAGCGGAGCCATTATTAACTCCTAAAAGTTGGTCTGAACCAAAAATGAGATTGTCGGTTTTTTTGCCTATAATAAATCGGCGACCAGCCGCATCAACAATGTGCTTGGCTGTTATTTCTATGGTTGTATCCTCTAATTTGACTGTGACGGTTTTGAGTTGATCGCCTTCGGTTAAATCTACATCGACAACTCTTCCGTTGTAGAAGGTTGCTCCCATTTCCTTATTCATTTTGAGCAAGTCCCGTTCAAACTTTGCTCGGTTGATCTGAAAAGTCGGAATCGGGGGTTGACGATTGATCCAGACGTGATAATAATCGTCAATTGAATCAGTTTCAGCCGGATTTTTCGGCCAGTGGAAGTTCAGTCCCGCTTTAGGAGGATGATTTTCAATCATGTAATCATGCAGTCCCAACTCTTTACAGATGAGTAGGGCGGCTATTTCAACTGTAGATTCGCCAATTTTGAGATCTGTATCGGGTCGATTTTCGGGACGAGGATCGATCAGCGCCACCCGAATATTAGGGATGTTGAGCATCAGGTGTCGCGCTTGACATAAGCCGGCAAAGCCAGCCCCCATAATTACAACATCGTAGTGCAAAGCTTGAGTCGTGTTCATTGATCAATTTCTCCTGATAAAGGGATGAGAATCACGGTTCTTCGTTACTAGGTCAGGTTTGATCGGGGGGGCATAAATCGACTAAATCCTGATCTGGCAAGAGATTTAATTGATTAGTTCCTTCTAGATCAACAACAATTGACAAAAATCGCCTAATGTCTTTCTTTATAAGGTTTTCATGCCTTATAATCCCCGTCTATTACATAACACACACCGAAGAACCAGAATTACGTTAAGTTAGTTCAATTAAGAGGGAGAATCCTCTGAGGAAAGTATGGTTCGGCTCTCCATTAACCATTTTTCGATGCGTCGCCCTTGCCACATCCAAAGTCCAGTGAAGCTTAGGAGGGGAAAGACAACAATCCCGACGGCTATCAGCATTCCTGGATGATTGCGCCAGGGGGAATAGATAAAAATCCCTAAGAGAAGTGATGCCAAAATGTGGATCAGTCGGAGTTGGCTTCTCAATGATTTATTCGGCTTGTACATGACAAATTTTCCTGGGTAGATAGAGAAAAGTGAAAAAGCAGAATCTAGTCAGTAGGTTGGTCTGAGGATGGGGGGGGAAACCCATCCTAGAGAGCAGGTTTTTCTAGACCATTAACAGAGCGGCTTCCCTGGTGGTCGCCCTTGCGACTAAAGATTGCTTCACCGCCTCGGGCCAAGGTGCGACTACAGCCGTTCCATCTTTTTGCCGCTCCACCCAAGCCACATCTTGTTGACCGACATGGAGTTTTTCCAAAGTGCCATCAGGCTGTTCCCGGAAGAACTCAAAGTTGAAAGATGCGCCACACTCGGATACTGAACGCACATAGAGAAGGGTGCGAATGCGGTCAAAAGGCATCGCTTCCCGTAGATAGTCCATGCGGGTATAGAGACAGACCATTTCCCCACAGGGATTAGAAATCCGCAAATATTCAGGAGCAACTGAGTAAAGGAACAGGTCGAGAATGCGTCCTTGCCAGATGAAATAATTGCCGTAGTAAACATTACCGACTAAATTCGATTCTTCCAGGGTGGTTTGGAAGACCTCAGACCGCAATAACCGTCCATAGCGGCTTTCTTGCTGGGGAATTTCATCAATGATGGCCCCAGGCTTGAGGGAAGCAAGGCTCGCAGGTAGGGGAGCCAGAGGCAGGGTTTCTGGGTGTTTTAAATCAAGGCTGGCGGGTTTGTCAGCGGCAAAGCGAGCCAAATAGTCTTGGAGATAGGGCGGGAAAGGCATGGGAGCAGGAACTCCATAGCTAACTAACCGCACCCAAGTGGCTTTAACTTCGGCAATCGCCAGACGCTCTAGGGAATTATCGGGCAATACCTTACAAAACTCGATGTAAGTCTCAAAGGAAGAGCCGACAATATTGCCCACCCAGGCTCGCGCTTGAATCACATCATAGGAGGTGGCTTCTCCCACAACTCGCAGGCTAACGGAATTGGTAACCATGCCCCAATCTCCGCTTAAGAAGTCGGCTAACATTTGCTGGGCAATACTTTCCATCGGCAATTCCCGAATTTTGCCAATCCAGCGAAAATATTGGGCAAAGTAAACGTGACGGCTGATGCTACCACTATCTTTGAAACTGACTTGATAGCGTTGCTCATAGACTAATTGTCCTTGCGGCCCGTCATGAGTGTAGCGAGAGCTATGGCTGTCAATTTTCCCAGGTGTCGCTGGGATAATCGCCGCTGCCGTTGCTTGAGGAGACTGGAAATTAGCTTCTGTGGGGACAGACACTGGGGTGTGGGAAACCACAATTGCCACCATCCGTTCCGGTGGACGGGTTAACTTGACAGGGACAGTCAGCACTTGAGACTCACCCTCCGGGGTTGAGGTGGATAACAAGACCCCATCCCCTTGTTTCGCCACTAGAGAAAACTGCGGATCACTACCATTAAAAGCTTTGCGAACTGCTTCTGTGGCTGACCAAATCCTCATACCGGCACGCTCTTGGGTGTCTCCTTGGCGCACTAATTGCTCCATCAGTTGACTGCGGCGATCGCTTAAGAGGGCCACCCAGTCCTCGGTGCTGCGAGGGGTAATTGCTTCGATATCACAACCTTGGGGAGTTTCAGCCACAGTGCAGAGACAATAGCGATCGCAGTGAGATAAAGAAACATTTAACCCAGAAACTTGTGTCCCGCTCAGTTGAGGCTTACCAGAGGGGAGAGACTCAAGCTCGAAAACAAGTTTTTGCTCGGGTTTGAGTCCTAGCTTAGTTTTCAGCGCGCGTTCTACAATGGGTTTTTCCTGTTGGCGGCGCTGTTCTAAGGATTTCCCTTGCAGGTTAGGCGCATAACCAAGCGCAACGGTAGGCGGTGGAATCTCGAATCCCTGACAAGTTGTCTGTAACACTTGTCGCAAGTGTTGGCGATCACGGGTTTCGGGATTGCCTAACTCAGCAGCCGTAGGATTTTCCTGGTGTTCTTCGAGAATCCGTAGGCGATAACCGCTCAAGCGTTCAATTAAGTTCCCCTGCTCATCGGTAGCAATCACTTCACTAATATACTCCCGATCTTCCCGCGCCAATAGGTTAACGGTGACAAGGCGGCGACCTTGATCGCTGCTGGCCGGTTTAAATCGCTCAATCTTGGCAATTTCCACAGGCAAGCAGATATCTTGGGGAATGGTCAACTGTACCGATTGGAGCAAGACATCGCGAAAATAGGGATCGCCGAGGATTAAGGAGTGATTCAATCCTTTGCTAAAGCTTTGATTGGATAAATCTTCTCCAGAAAGTTGAGCGTGGGAACGGAAGACACTCTGTTTTTCACTAAGGGTGTAAATTTCACCTAGGCGTTGAAAACGTTCTCCCTGGAAGAGTAAATCCCCGTAGAGATCAGTTTTGGGAGCGATTGGAAGAGGTTCGCCTAATTCGGGTTTTTCCTGAGAAGCGGAAGTCAACTCTCCGAGAATGAGATTGGCAGAAAAATGAGCGAGAGAAAAGCCCGTTTGCTCGGTATAAATGCCGACTTTAACTCGACGTTCCCCATTGCTGGTAGCTTCGGCAATTTCCGCTTCAATTTGAATCTCAACCCCAGTTTCGGGATTAACGACTATTGGTCGTCGTAGAGAAATATCTTCTAGGCGAACAATTGGCGGGTTTGAGGTCCCTGTCAGGTAAGCTACAGCTTGGGCCATGGCACATAACCCAAACACGGTGGGGAACAAATAGGAACCGCGCCAAAGGTGGTCTTTGACATAGATATCCTTCCCTAAACTCAGATGAGTCCGCACGGTCAAGGCTACCTGTGGTTCCACGTATTGGACATTTTCGATAAAGCGCAGTCCGGCGGGAGAGGGTAAAGGGGTTGGTAACCAAGTATCTAAGCCACCCAAGCGAGCAGTGATTACTACCTGTGAGGTGCTTGGTGCGTTTTGGAAAAGCTTGAGAAAGCGGCTGACTCCTTCACTCGGAGCAATCGCCTTGATCCCCATGCGCTCTAGATGCTTGACACTGCCAAGACGCGCTCCCATGCCGATTTCATCCCAAACGCTATACGCAAGCGCCAGCACCTGGGTTTGGGGGTGTTGCCGTTGGTACTGTTGTAACAGCAACGACAGGGATTCATTGGCAAAGGCATACCAAGCATTACCAGGCATTCCAGTAACGCCGATAATCGAACTAAAAGCGATAAAGAGCTTCGGTGGCTTAGACGCTAATGCCTGCAATAAGTTGTAAGCTCCCAAAAGTTTGGGTGAGACTTCTGTTTGAGCATCTTGGGGTCTAACTTGTTCGACGCGACGGGGTTGATTGAGTCCGGCTCCGTGAATTACTCCCGTGATGGGTCCTAATTCCTGGGTCACTTGGTCAACTAACTGCTGAACCTCGGTAGGGTCGGCAATATTGCAGCGATAGTAAGCACCGGTGAGTCCTTGGGCTGCTAAGCGCTTGAGAGTTTGGGCAATTTCGCTGTTGCTATCTCCGGCTGCTGGCACTGCTGCTCGCCCCACCAAAGCCATTTTCACTCCCGTTTCTTTTCCTAAAGCGAGAGCGCATTCGGCGGTAATTCCCTTGGCTCCACCTGTCACCAGAATTACGTCTGAGGCTGACCAGGTGAGGGAACGGGGCGTATAATCAATCGGCTGCTGTAACTGAGCTTGGGGGATTAGCCTTACTTGCGTCGCATCATAGCCAACGGTTGTAATCGCCTCAGAGCCGGCTAGTTCCTGAATTACTAATTTACTGGCCTGAGTTGGTGCAATTTCTGCCGCCAAATCTATTACCCGGACTCTTGCTTCTTGGCGTTCTAGATGAACACTGCGGGCAAAGGCCGCCGCCGAAGCGACTGCGGGATGGTATTCCCCCTCACCGGTGCCAAAACGCCCCCCACCAAATTGAATATAAGCTAAAGTTGCCGAGGGATTGGTGTGGCTAATGGTAGCAACAATGCTGAGGCGAGTTACCATGGCGGCGAGGGGTAATTCCGATGGCAAGGGGGAAATATCGGGTAAAATCCCTAGATAGTGGGAGAATAAACCGATACTGGCGGGTTCTGCCGCTGCGATTTCGGCGTAGGTCTTTTGTTGGACTTGAGCACCCAATTGCTCTAATTGCTTGGTAAGAGTTTGAGCAATCGATGTGCCAGCATTAGATAGATTCCCTAGGTCTAAAACATCAGAGACAATTAAGACTTGAGCTTGTGACCAATCAGTCGCAATTGTTGGTGGAGTCAGAGGTTGAGGGACATATTCAATGGCGTAGTTACGAACCCAGTTGGCTTCCTTGGGAGGATTGTTTTGGCTCGCTTGCAGCACTGGTGTTTCCTCCGAAGCAGCAGATTTGACAGAGAGTTGGTTTGATACCTTCTCCAGTGCCGTAATGACATCTGCCAAAGTTCCATTCGCTAAAGCTGAGGGATCTAGTTTTCCAGTCGCTCCCACTTGTTTGACTGCTGTAGCAACTAGCTCGGCTGCTTTAATAGAGTCGAGGTTTAAATCATCAAGAAGACGAAGATCGAGGCTGAGGGTATCTTTAGGAAACCCAGTCATTTCTTCGACTAATTCCAGTAGTTTTTGGGTAATATCGGGGGAAGTTGAAGGCGGGGAAGCCACAGGCGCAACTTCTATGTGCTGAGGAATCCCAGTCGGCATTTGCACAGAAACAATGGCATCAATAGCCTGTTTTACTTCTTGCAAAGTAGCATTAGCTAAAGCAGAAGGATCAATTTTTCCACTCACACCAAAGGTTTTGGCGGCTGTCGCTACTAACTCGCCAGCTTTGATGGAATCTAAATTCAAATCATCTAGTAGTTTGGCATCAAGATTGATGCTGGCTACTGGATAGCCGGTTTTTTCTGCAACTAACTCAATTAAACGTTTTTCAACAGTTAAATTGGTTGGGATTACTGTTGTTTCTGGGATTCGCTTGCCATTGCCATTGCTAGGACCATTGCTATTAGCA
The DNA here is from genome assembly GCF_027531105.1 of Microcystis sp. LE18-22.4A. NCBI lineage: Bacteria > Bacillati > Cyanobacteriota > Cyanophyceae > Chroococcales > Microcystaceae > Microcystis > Microcystis sp. LE18-22.4A. The sequence continues at coordinate 10,916 of NZ_JAPZRB010000541.1, read as the reverse complement.
GTGCTATGACCATTGCTATTAACGGGTCTATTTACCTGATCACTGTTCTGAAAGGGAATCAGATTAGTTGCTGGACTTTTAAGCAAAATATAAGACTGAATATCTGCTTTGATAACTTGGGACAAAAACTGGCTTCGGTTAGAGAAGTAATGGGAGAGAAGTTTGACAATCTCTTGATTGCCAACTGCTTGTTTGGAGTCAGAAGAATAAGTCATAATGTCCTCTAGGCATTGTGAGTGTTTACAAAGGGTAAGCTTTGGATATCGGCACTGATTAACTCAGAGAGAAAAGAACCACGTTCCAGCAGGTAATTTGCTAAGACTGTCGTTAGTTCATCATCTGCAAAAAGACTTTCTGGTTGGGAAAAATTCGAGGAATGAGCGAGAGCCGTATTTGGTGATGACTGTTGTATTTCTCTCCAAGAGAAGGCAGAACTCGACTCAATTTCTTCAAGAGATACCGGAAAAGATCGTTCGCAGGGATTATCAACAAACAGACGCTCAGCAGCCGGGACAAAAGGACGAACCAGTCGTTGTTCATACAACGCTTGCCAGTTGACTTCACCTCCTTGCACAAAGTAAGCGGCTAAAAAAGTATTCAAATCGCGAGCGATACCCGGTTTTGACTCTAGGGGAAAACAGAGGGGAGAAGGAACTATTGCTCCTACTAAACCAGAAAGCACTTTTCCCGTTCCAACTTCAACTATCAAGTCACATTTATTCTTCAGATTTTCGACAAGAGAAATAAAATTTACCTGGGAAACAATCTGATGAGCAAAGTGTTCTTTTAAGTTGAGTCCTGAATTAACTATCTGGCCGTTGACACTGGTAAATAGAGGCAGAGAAACTTGCTCGAAAATCTCAGGAATGGGAGCTTCTTTTCGCAAATATTCAGCTGCTGTTGCCACCATTTGGGAGTGAAAAGCATTTGCTACCGAAAGTTGGCGGACTTGAATTTCTCGGGCTAATGCCAGGTCACAAACAGCAGCAACACTGTTTTTTTCTCCAGAAATAACTGTCTGTTGACGACTATTGATATTAGCAACTGTTACATACCCAGAAATCCCCTGTAAGAGCTTTTGCGCGGTGGCATCCGAGCAAGCTAAACTCGCCATTGTCCCGATAGAATCGCCCTTAACTGTCATTGCTTTTCCCCGCATTGCGGCAAAGCAAAGGAGGGTTTTTTCATCATAAGCACCAGCCGCTTCAAAAGCAGTCAATTCGCCCAAACTATGACCCCCTAGTGCCACTGGTTCCAGTCCAAGTCGTTTCAGGTAATGCTTCCACAGTAGTGAAGTCAAGCAGATTGCTTGCGGTGCAACATCGGTGAGAGCCTTAAACCATTGTTCTACTTGTTGTTGGTTAACAGCGCGGTCAAGAGGACGGTAAATTAATGGACTAATCGGTTCAAAACCAGATTCAATCAGCCATAAATCTGCCTGTTGCACTAACTCTCTTGCCCAAGAATATCGCTCCACCAAAGTCCGGGCCATGTTCAGCTTTTGTGAACCTTGTCCTGGAAAGAGAAAAGCTACTCGAGAACGCTGCACTTGATGGGCGAGCCAGATGTCTTTTCGCTGGGATATATATGTTTCTCCCGCGGCTGGGGGTTGAGAGTGAAGAATGTTGATTAAATGCTCCAAGCGCTCCAGTAATTCTCTGGGGTTTTCTGCCACAATGGCGGCGCGAATTGAAGTCTGAGGGGACAATGTTTGAGCATTCTGCGCTGCTAAATCCACCATATCTGCTAAACTCATCCCTTTGGCTTGTTCTGAGAAAATTTGCAGAGATTCCAGCAGTTGGGCAAGAGAATTAGCCCCGAAGACAAAGATTTCGCTATCTTGGTTGGAGACTAAAAGCGAACGCTGGTCTAAACTGGGTTTTAACCGGGGGGAAGGTGCATCACCAGAAGAAAGCGTTACATGGGAGTTAATGCCCCCAAAACCCATCGCCGACACTCCCGCCCGTAAAATCTCCGTTTCCGGGTAGATTTCCCCTAGTTGTACTGGATATAAACATTGGGCGCTCTCCTCGAAAACCGGATTCGGTTCTTGACAGTTAACGGTAGGGGGAACGATCCGCTGATTAACCGCCATGACCGCTTTAATGAAACCCCCGATCCCGGCCGCCGCTTTCGTATGACCAACTAGGGATTTAAAAGAAGTCATGCCACAGGAACGAGGGGGGGCAGGTTTCGAGGCGTTCATGGCTAGGGCTACCCCTTCAATTTCAGCCCGATCGCCTACGGGGGTTCCGGTTCCATGTCCTTCAATAAAATGAAGAGACTGGGGACTATAACTGGCTTTTTCGTAAGCTCTTAATAGGGCTTTGGACTGTCCCACCTTGGAGGGTGCGGTAATGCCTCCTTTGCCGTCGGAGGACAGAGCCCAACCGTCCAACAGGGCATAAATGTAGTCGCCATTGGCCTGTGCGTCGGCTAATCGTTTGAGAACGACAAAACCAGCTCCCTCCCCAGGGATAAAGCCACTGGCACGGCGATCATACACTTTCATATCCTGGCTGGTTAAGGCGCCGGTTTTGGCGAAACCAATTAATTCAAAGGTATCGAGACTGATATCAATGCCACCGGCTAAGGCCATGTCTAAATCGCCATTACTTAAAGCGTTGGCGGCAGTGACAACGGCGATTAGGGAGGAGGAACAAGCGCCATCCACGGTATAACCACCACCGTCAAAATTAAAAAAGTTACAGATTCGTCCGGCTATGGTGTTGGACAGTCCTCCAGCAAGGGTATCTTCGGTAATGGGTGGGAAAACGGATTTATAGAATTTCTCCATCATTTCGAGAAGTTCTTCCACAATTGTTCCAGACAGTCCTTTGACTTCGGCAGCAGCCCGCAAGGCTCTTCGTACGTAGGGCCAACGTAACCGCATCAGATTCGATCGAGTATGTTCTCCAGTTAAGGAATTGCCGAGAATGACCCCGGTTTTTTGGGTGGGAATGGTATCTCGACGATACCCAGCATCTTCGATCGCTTTGTTGGCCACTTCTAAGGCTAACCAATGCACGATGTCGGTTCCATCGACCGTTTTTTTCGGAACTCGACGATTAATCCAGTCGAATTGAAAGCCATCAATGAAGGCCCCGCGTGTTCCGTAGGTTTTATCGGGAGTGGCGGGATCGGGATCATAATATTCCGAGAGTGGTAAACGTTGGTCGGGAAACTGGCGAAATTGACAACGACGCGCCAAAATATTCTCCCAAAGTTCGCTTAATTGGTTGGCACCAGGGTAATGGCAACCCATTCCGACAACGGCTATAGGATGAGCGATTTTATCGCTTTGAGTTTTCGGCATTTTTTTCCTTGTTTTGAGGACAATAATTGTGTTTGATAACTATCTGGTTATCCTAGGAGCGGGGGAACCCAGCTAGGTCTTTTTTCGGTATTTCCCGAAAGCTTATGATTTATTGTCATTTAGCAATTACAACTATCTCATTGGCACTCAAAATAACCTTGATAAAATCACGGTATATAAGCCAAGGTATTCAATTATTCAAAGTATTTTCCAGAGAAATGTTAAAGGGAAAACTTTAGCATTTACTCTATAGTTGTAACTTGTTCACAAGTATATGGGGAAGTTTCAGCAGTGACAATCGAAGTTTAGGATGTTAAGCAAGAAGATAAGCGGCTCTTCTCGAAGTTTAGGATGTTAAGCAAGAAGATAAGCGGCTCTTCTCGACTTTGTGTGATCATCAGTGCTGATCATTCGTAGGAGTCTTGGCGACGGCAAGGCTTTGAAGAGTCAATTCGGGAGCATCTCATTTATGCAAGTGAGTCATTATACTTGTCCCTAAAACTGGTTTCTAGCAAGGCTTTCAAAATAGCTTGACATAAAACCTGATTTGGGGGTTACAAAGGTGAGATGCTCCCTTTGAAGATTGGAAGAGTATATTTCTGGAAAATTATCCCTATTCTTCTTCCTTCCACACAGAAACGAGGAGAGCCGATAAGCAGTAGATGCGTTTGGGAGTTTACCTCTTTCTAATGGTTATCTCTCATCAAGAACCTTACTGCTAAGTAGTCGGACATAAATTCTGTTGTCTATCTTAAGAAATGTAAATTGCCGCAATTCTTACTGACGACCGACGACCGGCTACTGACTCCTTACCCCACAGTTAACTTTACTTTTGTCCAACTACTTATTTAGGGTTTGCTGAATAAATCGTAACTGCCGAGGTAGAGAAAAAAGGCGGTAGAATGTGAACCATGACTTACGAAGAACAAGCCAACAGAATTAAAGCATTAGAGAAGGAAAATCAAGCTCTGCGGGAAAAGATAGCCGAGCTGGAGAGGAGACTGGGATTAAATAGGGTTTGCTGAATAAATCTAAAAACCTTGTTGGATAAGACTTTTAGACCTTTTTGAAATCCAAAAGTGCCTGGCATGGGAGTGATCAGGGGTAAATTCAGGTACTTTTTCCCTGAAAATTAGGTAATTGACCGCCTGAAAATGGGTAAAACCCCACACCCTACACCCTACACCCTACACCCTGCTTCTAGGAAAAACTTTTTCAGCAGACCCTAAATACTCAGAATAGTTCTCAGCCCCCTCAACAGACGGACTTAAGAAGGAACAAAGAACAAACAAGTTTTTACTCAAGTTCTCAAGGGGGAAGTTCTGGTTTTTTCCTAATTTGTCAAGACCTCGGTAGTTACGTTACTTTTTACTTTGATAAAAGGGTTTTTTAACGACGGTAGCGGGGTAGGTGGTGCCGCGGATTTCTACTTCGATCGCCTGTCCGATCGAGGCGAAAGGTGTGGGAAGATAGGCTAAAGCGATCGCTGTGTTTAAAGTTGGTGATAAAGTGCCACTGGTGACTTTACCCACCACTTCCCCAGCGAATACTACCGGATAATCGTGACGGGCGATATGTTTGCCGGACATCTGCAATCCCACCAAGCGCCGATTCACACCATTAAGTTTTTGGTCTTCGAGGACATTGCGACCGATAAAATCGCCTTTTTCTGGCAGATGAACCAACCAATTTAAGCCTGCCTCTAGGGGACTCGTGCTATCGTCGATATCCTGTCCATAAAGGGCTAAAGCTGCCTCTAAACGCAGGGTATCCCGGGCCCCTAAACCGCAGGGAGTCACCCCTAAATTTAAGAATTCCGTCCAAAGTTGCTGCCCGATTTCAGGAGCGGCCATAATTTCAAAACCATCTTCTCCCGTGTAACCGGTCCTAGCGATAAAAACTTTTTCCCCGAAAAGCTGGCTTTCCCAGTGATTAAATAGGCCAAAATCGCTTAATTTTTCCCCAACCAAGGGCTGTAAAATTGTGGCCGCTTTGGGTCCTTGCAGGGCAATTAAGACTCTTTCTCGGGATAAATCCTTTAATTTAACCCCCGAACCCTCTAAATTGCCTAAAATCCATTCTCGATCTTTATCGGTGGTTGAGGCATTAACAATTAATACGCCTTGGCTTTCGCTTTGGTAGTAAAAGATAATATCATCGATGATACCACCGTCCGGGTTAAGTAAAACGCTATACTGTGCCTTTCCTGCCCTTAAACGGGCTAAATTAGACGGAACTAGGGTTTGGAGAGATTGAACCAGATTATCTCCAGTTAAGATAAATTTGCCCATGTGGGAAATGTCAAACATCCCGACACCATTGCGGACAGCATTATGTTCGATTTTTAGGCCGCTAAACTGTATCGGCATCTCCCAACCCGCAAAAGGGGTAAATTTGCTGGTTTGTTGGGCAATTAGGTCGTATAAAGGGGTACGAATAGCGGGGGAAGTTGCTTCTTGGTTAGCCACGGTGATCTCGATCGAATGGTTTTCTGCCTAGAGTAGCATAGCAGTTATCAGGAGACAGGAGACTCCGAGACAGGAGACTCCGAGACAGGAGACTCCGAGACAGGAGACTCCGAGACAGGAGACTCCGAGACAGGAGACTCCGAGACAGGAGACTCCGAGACAGGAGACTCCGAGACAGGAGACAGGAGATTATTTTTATTTATACTTCCCACACCCCACACCCCACACCCTACACCCTACACCCTACACCCCACCTCCCCACTTCCCCACACCCCACTTCCCCACTTCCCCACTTCCCCACACCCCACTTCCCAATTCATAATTCCCACTCCCTTAACCTTTCTCGCACCCTGTCAATGGGAATTGCGAAACCGCAGCCCAATCTAACGGCATTTTCTAGGGGTTTAGGAGTAGAGGGATTGGCACAAAATAAACCCGCTTGAGACATCACTCCCACCACTTGATTTTTATCGTTTAAAACTGGACTTCCCGACTGTCCAGAAACGACAAACATGGATAAACTTAAGGATTTTTCGTCATTATCATTAACCGTGCCTTTGCTGACAGTCCAATCTTTTTGATTAAAAGGATTACCGATCGAGATTACTGATTGATTAGCGGCAATTGGTAGGGGTGCTAAAGCTAAAGGTTTTAAATCCGGGGGGGGATTTTTTACCTCCAATACTGCTAAATCGAGCCAGTCGTTAGCGGGGGTAGTGTGGAGAATTTTAGCTTTTGAACGCTTGGGAATTTTTCCCTGGGGTGGTTGGCTATAATACTCGACAAAAATGCGCGCCTCTGCATCGATTTCTTGACGGTAATTCGTCACCACATGGCGGTTAGTCACGATCCAAGCTGTATCTTGATCTCGTTTTAATAACCAACCAGTGCCGATACCATTGTTATTTTTGCCACGAATGACAATTTTAACAATTGAGCGTTTTAAATTCACCAGAGGATCACTCTTAACACTGGGAATTATCTCTGGCATTTTTAATAATTCGGGATTGTCGTGAATTAATCGTCCCCGTTGGATTTCCTGTAAAATAAATCTAACTTCTGATAAATTGGGATCGATTTCTACGGCCTGCCGACACCAATTTAGACCCTCATCGATCTGACCGCTATTGATATAGATATAACAGAGATTTTCGTAAATCTTGGCATTTTTGGGGCTAATTTGGCGCGCCTGTTGAAAAGCTGCTATCGCTGCCCCTAGTTTTCCCTGTTCCGCTAAAGCTTCGCCCAGATAATTATAAATATCCCCATCTTTAGGGGCGTAAATTAAAGCCTGTCGATATATTTGCTCTGCTTGCTGCCATTTTCCCTGTTTTGCTAGGGTTTCTCCTAATTTTTTGTAGGTTTCACCCTGACTAGGTATCAATTCTAGAGCTTGCTGATAGGCATAACTGGCCTCTGGCCAGAGTTGCTGTTCACTGTAGGCCTTTCCCAGATAAAAATAGGCTTTTCCCTGACTAGGATCGAGAAAAACCGCTGCTTGCAGAGCTTTCGCCGCCTCATCCCAACGTTGTAAACTATAGAGAGCTTTTCCTAGCTGAAATTGCGCTTTAAAAGTTGGTTTAATGATAATTGCTTTTTGGTAAGCATCGAGTGCCTCTGACCATTTTTCCTCTTGCGCGAAGATGTCTCCCAAAGCTACTAAATGATTACTTAGGGAGGGTTGCATCGGTGGTTTATCGTTAACGATAAAGCCATGATTATAGGCTTGTAAGGCTTCAGAATAGCGTTTTTGACTTTGTAAGACCTGAGCGATTTTTATATGGGCTTGGGCCGAATTTTCGTGAAAAGATAAAACTGTTCGGTAAGCAGACAGAGCCGATTCCTTCTCCCCCGCGGCCAAAAGTTGATCGCCTTGCCAAAGATAAGCCAAGGCAATCAGATAAAAAATAGCAAAGGGAGCGGCGGCGATGAAGGCAATAATTACAAATATTTGCCAGGATTTGCCAGAATAGCGGCGACCGATTTTAAGCTCTTTTCTTTTCATTTCTTGGTTAGGATAGACAACAGGCCAGAGGTGGTTCGATAATCGACCTAGACCAATTTAGATGCGCGGGCTGCTTACACATATTTTTCCCTTTCCTGTTGCCCTTTCCGCAGTTCTGCTCCTCCTTCTTTCTGGGGTATGAATGTAATTTTGTGCAACTACTTACCGATTACTGCTGCGAGCGCTGGGTAGGATTAACATAGCATCACCGAAGGAATAGAAACGGAAACGCTCTTGGATAGCTTCTTGATACAATGCCAGTAGTCTTTCCCGTCCGATTAAGGCACTGACTAACATCATCAAACTGGACTTGGGTAGGTGAAAATTAGTGATCATGCCGTCGATAACTCGCCATTGATAACCAGGATAGACAAATAAATTCGTTTTTCCCTGAAAAGCGGTTAATTTCTCGCTCTTACTTTCTTTAATTGCCCCTTCCAAGGCGCGAGCTACCGTGGTGCCCACGGCGATAACCCGGCCACCTCTAGCCTTTGTTTGGGCGATTTTTTCGGCAGTTTCGGCGGAAATCTGCAAAAATTCTTGGTGCATTAGGTGTTCTGTAATATTTTCCACTTCCACGGGACGAAAGGTTCCCACTCCCACATGAAGGGTGACATAGGCGGTATCTATACCCTTCTGGGCGAGCTTATGGAATAATTCGGGAGTAAAATGTAATCCAGCTGTGGGAGCGGCCACAGAACCCTGTTTATCGGCGTAAACTGTTTGATAACGGTCTTCTTCCGCCTCTGATTCGGTGACGTAGGGGGGGAAAGGAATATGACCGTACTCCTCCAACATATCCCAAAAACTGCGCCTGGGATGACGTTGAAATTGCAGCAGACGACCACCGGTGTTCAGATCTCGATCGATTACTTTCGCTAACCATAATTTTTCTTGGTCTTCCGTCGGCCCTGTTTTCGGATAAAAAAGGACTTCTGAACCGACTTTAAAGCGTTTTCCCGGTTTCACCAGAGATAACCAACGATGGTCATCTTGTTCTTCTAATAGTAATATTTCTACGGGTGCGCCCGTGGTTTTACGTCCAAATAAACGGGCCGGAATCACGCGGGTATCGTTGAAAACCAGCAAATCCCCCGACTCTAACCAAGTGGGTAAATCCCGAAAAATAGCTAAATTATGACTATTGGGAGAATCTACCACCAAAAGACGGGAACTATCCCGGGTTTCTGCGGGATTTTGGGCAATTAACTCCGGAGGAAGGTGATAATCGTAGCTGGAGAGTAATTGGTCAGGGATCATCATCATTATCATCATAAAGATCTTCGCAAAAGTTGGGTAATCCTACCCAGGCGAACTTCACTAAATCGGGGATTTCTCCCCTTGGTATCGAGAACGGTTTATCGTCAGACTTAGATATATAACACTAATCGTGACTATTAGCCAATAGCCCGGCGGCCACTATGGACTATCTCTATTTTCTTGCTAATGCTAGTTTAACGCTACGAGTCACCGAATACCTGCGATCGATGACTCATCTGCCTTCCTCCGTGATGACGGTTATCCATCAGATTAACGGTTGGGTGGTCAAGGTAAAGTTTAATCAAATGCTGACTCCTTGCCAACACGGTGATTTTCGCGCCTACATGAATGAGTTAGGGATTACCTATCAACCGGAAATGCGTCTCCAGATGGTTTTTTGGAGTTTGGAAACGGGACAATCTCCTATTGATGTCATGCGTCGTTATCAAGTGGCGATCGTGTCCCATGGTACCCCGGATCAGCAAGATATAGAGGCTTTTCGGCAACAATTTACTAAGGGTTTAGGATACTGTCCGGAAACTCTGGCCTAGGGTTTATTTTCTCTCGGGATGCTCTTCGAGGGTCACTACAGGACTTAAATCGTTGATGTGATCAATTAATTGATACAAGCGTCCGTAACTCTTGCCGTTAAAGTAAAAAACTAGACGAGGTAAATGGTGGGTGGAATCCCGATTCTCTCGTTCTAGAATTTGACTAGGTGCGATTTTCCCCTTAACTAGGATATCGCCGAAGTTTTGGTTAATTTGTTCGATCTGTTCCCCGCTTAGTTCGTGGTTAAGACGAATAACAAAGGATTCTCCCACAAAACGGCTGGAGTGATACACCCGATAAAAGTGGCGAATTGTTTGACAAGCGTGGTCTAGATCGTTGGTAATTGTATAAAAATTCCGATCTTCGGCGGATATCAGTCCTCTTTTTTGCAGATTTTCACTAATTTGTTCTTGCCAAGTTTGCCAGTAATCCCCATCAGGCTCATCAATTAATACTAGGGGTGCAGGTCCGTATTTACCGGTTTGACAGAGGGTAAGCGTCTCAAAGGCCTCATCTTGGGTGCCGAAACCACCGGGGAATAAAGCTACTGCGTCACTTTCCCGCAGAAAAAATAGTTTTCTGGTAAAGAAATATTTAAAATCGATTAATTTGGCATCATTTATGATATAGGGATTAGCCCCCTGTTCAAAAGGTAGCTGAATATTTAATCCGAAGGAATTTTCCCGTCCGGCGCCTTCATTCCCTGCTTGCATGATGCCACCCCCAGCGCCAGTTAACACCATAAAACCGTATTGACTAATACAGCGAGCGAAGTCCACTGCCAGACGGTATTCACTGCTGTCGGGTTTGATGCGTGCCGAGCCAAAAATGGTAAGTTTACGAATGTGACGGTAGGGGTAAAATACCTGAAATCCCTTTTCTAGATCTTCGATCGCGTAGGTTAAAATTTTCCAATCCAGGCGATCGATTTCCTCCTCGGCAATTCTGACTATTGCTTCCAGAGCTCTTTGAATCCATTTACCATCTTTCAAGTGGGGTAAATGTTGCACCAATTTCAGCAAGTCTTCGGTTAATTGAGAATAGGAATTTTCCATTGGTGGGTTGGGTTTTGGGTGTTAGGGTGTTGGGGTTTTAGGTTTTTAGGGTTTTAGGGTGTTGGGGAAGATATTTCTTAGTCCCCATTTCCCCATTTCCCCATTTCCCTGTCCATTAGTTAACTAGGGTTTGCTGAAAAAGTTTTTCCTAGGGGCAGGGTGTAGGGTGTGGGGTGTGGGGTGTGGGGTTTTACCGATTTTGAGGGGGTCAATTACCTAATTTTCAGGGAAAAAGTCCCTGAATTTACCCCTGATCACTC
>NZ_JAPZRB010000578.1:0-2073 GCF_027531105.1 Microcystis sp. LE18-22.4A | reverse complement strand
TTGAGGGAATGAATACCAAAATAAAGCTTATTAAAAGAATAAGTTATGGATTTACCAATTTTGAACATCTTCGACTTAAGCTGTTTGCTTGCTTTAATTCATAACAAAAATTAACACACGAAAACCAGAAGAGCCCAAATTCTTGATTATTTGGCTAATACTAACATTAGTACGGGTGAGAAATTTTTGGAGGAGTTTGGCAAAAAATGTCGTTATCTTAGCCAATTTCCTCTAATGGGGCGCAGTTATCGAGAGATTCGTCCCTCTTTGCGTGGCTTACCGATGAAAAACTACATTATTTTCTATCCCTTAACTGAGCAAGGGCTAGAAATCATGCCTTTTATCAAAGGAGAGCGAGATTTAGAAGCTTTTTTCTTTGAAAACCCCTAAAAAATCAAGGCAATTACTTTTTTCAACTGTTTATAATAGAGATCGCTATAATCTGGAACATCCCCCCATCCCAAACCAGCCATGACAGCCAAAGAACAACTCCTCCAGGAAATCGAAACCGCTTCCGATGAAACCATTCACCAACTCCTCGACTTTCTCCATCAAACCCAAACCGCCAAACCGAAACAACCCTTTTGGCAATTCATTGAAGAACTCACCGCCGATATTCCCCCAGAAGTCCTAGAAACCTTACCCACCGACGGAGCCGAACAACACGATCATTATCTTTATGGCACACCAAAACAATAATAATGAAAGTCATTTTTGCTGATACCTTTTATTGGATGCCTTGATTAATCCCAGAGATAACTGGCACACTATTGCCTTAGATTATGCCCAAAAATATGCAGATGATTACCTCATAACTACCGATGGCATCATAGATGAAACACTGAATTATTTTGCAACTAAAGGTGCTATTATGCGTCGAAAAGCTCTTGCTACCTACCTTCAAATTTGCCAAGAGTCGAATATGGAAATTATTTCTTACACGCCTCAACTAAGACAAGCTGGATTTCAACTATTCGATGAACGTCCTGATAAAGGCTATAGCCTCACAGATTGCATCTCTATGATTGTAATGAAACAAAGAGGCATTATAGAAGTCTTAACCCATGACAAACACTTTACCCAAGAGAACTTTCGGATTTTGTTCCAAGATTCTAATTTTAATAATCTTACTTAGAATTTGATTGCCCAGAGCAGTATTTCATTATTGATCTCCACAAAATCGGGCATCGTCAGGAAATTTATCAAGCATAACGGTGATCGCTATAATATCGAATATCTCCCGTCCCCAAAACTCCCTACTCCCTTGACCAGCAATGAAAAGCGTCACCTCAAGTAAATTACAAAATAACCTAGACCAACTGCTCGATGAAATCCTCAACACAGGAAAACCCCTAGAAATTGAGCGCAACGGCAAACGATTAATCATTAGTCCCGTTGAAACCGTAGATAAATTACAAAAATTAATTTATCGTCCTCAAGCCATTATTGGCGATCCCGATGATCTTGTACAAATCAGTTGGGAACAGGAGACAAACCTTGATTTACCTTGATACTCATATTGTTGTCTGGCTTTATGCAGGACTAACTGCTAAATTAAGCGATTGCGCCAAACATCTAATTAACGAGAATGAACTCTATATTTTGCCGATAGTAAGGCTAGAGTTACAATATTTATACGAAATTGGGCGAATTCCTGAAAAATCAGACGACATTGTTCTAGAATTAGTAAGTTGCCTTGATTTAAAGGTATGTAAAAAAGATTTTAATTTAATTATTAATCAGTCTGTCATTATTAACGAGACTCGTGATCCCTTTGAGCGCTTAATTGTTAGTAACGCTTCAGTAGATAACCATATTTTGCTAACCAAAGATTATCACATTTTAAATCATTATGAAAATGCCGTATGGGATTAATCACAATCTATGGGAAATTGATGAAGCATAACGGCGATCGCCCCATTCAATCGCTAAATAGGGGCTGCTGAAAAAGTTTTTCGTGGGGGCAGGGTGTGGGGTGTGGGGTGTGGGGTGTGGGGTTTTACCCATTTTCAGGTGGTCAATTACCTAATTTTCAGGGAAAAAATCCCTAAATTTTCCCCCCAATCACTCCAA
>NZ_JAPZRB010000041.1:0-8895 GCF_027531105.1 Microcystis sp. LE18-22.4A | reverse complement strand
TGAAATGGGGCGAAAGTCTGTGGACTCTGTGTAAGACAGTACATGGTTTTTTAACTGTGGTATGCGACGGTGGTGGAAGCAGAAACTTAAATCGTGAGGTTTAGGAATCGCCGCACTTTTAGGGCGGCGAGGATGTCAACTCCGCTAACTCCTCATATTTCCGTCCGCAATGTCATCATCTCATCATTTATTCATCCCAGAGGGAAAATTTGAGGCAAATTGTACTGTATTTAGGGTTGGCTGAATAATGGTAAAACCCTTTTAAAATAAGGCTTTTGACCTGTTAAAATCCGATGTACATGCTGCGAAAATCCGATTGGGACTCTCAAAACCCTTGCATTAACCCTCTCGTAGAACATAATTTGGTAAAAAAAAAGAGGGAAACAAAGCCTGAAACGACCAGCTACTGACTCCTGACTCCTGACTCCTGACTCCTAACCCCACCAACAAACTTTTTCAGCAAACCCTATTTAAACTGGGTAGGGAGCATTTTAATACAAATGTACAGAACTCGGTAACTCCCCACCCTGTTCACTTAAGTTTCAGCGCCATGATTATAATTAGGGAATGATAGAAATTCTTAGGCAATAGGATCACATCAGTGTTGATAAATCATCTTTTCTTCGGCGCTTTCCTACCCCTTGATACTCTCCTGTCCACCCAGGGGATTATGGTTATGCTTCTGGCCGCTTATGCTTTAGCCATGTGGATGTTTCTAACTAGCGCCCCAAAAGTTCATACAATCATGGTGACAGATTTGGAGACAGCCCGACAATTTTATGAAGGACTTTTAAATTTACCCACGGCCGATGTTCCCCTCCATTACTATTACAATTATGAGCAGACGATGGGCAATAATATGATTGACCCATTTTATATGTCTAGTAATCCGGCTGTGACTACTGCCAACCCTTCTTTGGGAGATCAACCCCAGGGTTTATGGTATCAGTTAAAGAAAAATACCCAACTGCACATCGTTGCTGGAGCAACCGCGGGTTATAAGGATCGTCATCGTCACGTTTGTTTTGATCACGATTGTTTAGAACAAATTCTGATGCGGGTGGAATCACGACGCTTAAAGTATAAAGTTCGTCGCAATAAACCTTTAAATTTTTTGGTCAAAGATAATGCTGATCGCGTGATTGAAATGGCCGAAGTCTCAAATTAGTTAACGGTAATTAGATTGGGGGCAACCATAACGGCAAATAACTAAACTATGAATGATCAACTGCTCACAATCGTTTTAATTTCTTTAGGGGTAGGTATTGGTTTGGCCATTCTACTCCTGATTTTAGTCAAGTTAAGACGCTGCAACCAACAGGTAAATAGTATTGTCGATCATCACTCTCTCATCGGTTTAATCGGAGTTGTTCAAATCCCCTTCGATAAAAATAGCAAGGGGAAAGTGCGAGTTAATGTCGGGGATAGTCTGATCGATATAGTAGCGATAACGGAAGGGGAAGAACAATTTAATGTCGGGGATAAAGCATTTATCCTCAATTTCCAGGACAATAAAGTTTTAGTCATTGCGGAAAAGTATATCAGAGGCGATTTGTAATTTCTTCTAAACCAAAGGGTAACTAACTATGAATAGTCAAAATAATTCCTATCTCATCCAAATCAATCCCAATCCATACGACAACAATAACAACAACAGTGCTGGTAATGTATTGTTGAATAGTGTTGCCATTGCTTTATTGATATTTCTGGGGATTGGTGCGATTTGGTTTATCAATGCTTTTTTGTGTATTTGCAAACCCAATGAAGTAGTAATACTGAGTGGGATGAAACGCAAATCAAAAGATAGACAGGATGTGGGGTATCGAGTGGTATCGGGGGGTCGGGCGATTCGTATTCCAATTTTAGAAACCGTTAAACGCATGGATGTCACCACAACCCCGATCAGAATTGAGATTAAAAATGCCTATTCTAAGGGCAATATTCCACTGAATATAGTGGCAATTGCTAACGTGAAAGTTAGTTCTAAACCTGAAATAGTCGGCAATGCGATCGAACGTTTTTTAGATCGAGATCGAGAAGAAATTATTCGCGTAGCTAAAGAAACTTTAGAAGGAAACTTGCGGGGTGTAGTCGCAACAATGACCCCCGAACAAGTGAACGAAGATCGCCTAAAATTTGCCGAAAGTATTACCAGTAACGTCAGTCAAGACCTGTTTAAACTCGGTTTAGAAATTGATACTCTCAAAATTCAAAATGTTGCCGATGACGTGGATTATCTTAACTCCCTCGGACGGGAAAGAATCGCTTTAGTCATGCGTGATGCTGAAATTGCTGAATCAAATGCACTCAATGAAGCTGAACAAATAGTTGCGGAATGTGAGGAACAGGCAACCGTAGCTAAAACCCGCGATCAAATTATCATTTTAGAGCAAGAAAACGAATTGAGAAAGTTAAAGGCAAAACTGGAACAACAGGCAAAATCGGAAGAAGAAATAACTATCGCCGCCGCTAAGGAAAAACGTGCTATAGTTGAGGAAAAATTGCAACAGGTCAGAGCAGAATTAGAAAGATTACGTCTCCAAGCAGATCAAGTTTTACCCGCAGAAGCGCAGCAGGAAGCCGAAACTTTCCGCGCTAGAGGAGAAGCGGCAATTTTTGAAGAAAATGCCAAAGCTGAAGCCTTGGTTAACGAATTATTCGCGGAAGTCTGGCAAAATACCGGCAGCGAAGCAGAGGCAATTTTCTTGATTCAACAGTTAGAAACTATCCTAGAAGAAGCGATCAAAATTCCTAAACGCTTACACCTCGAGCGAGTTAATATTGTTGATAATGGTGATGGTAAATCCCTTGCTACCCTGATTAAAGTCTATCCCGAAATCGTCAATCAATTCCTCGCCAGTGTCCATCAAACCCTCGGTATTGATGTGGTCGGAACTCTCACCAATAAAATTGAAAAATAGCAGTCAGAAAACATACTAGCCTGATTTTATTGAGTACGGAAGTTATCGATTTATTCCTGCCAATAAATTGTCTTATATTCTGCTTCCTTGCTCCAGTATTGCAGGAATAATAAATGGCGGATAACCTGTTCTAAAAGACTGGCTACAGCATTTTTCTTTTCTTTGCCCAAATCCTCTAATTCCTCGATTAAATGTTCTAAGTCTAGCTGTTGAAATTGATGATTTCTGAGTAGGCTAATGGTTTCTCCTAGCCATTGAGAGTCATCAATCTCATAGAGTTGTTTTAATGCGTGAACACCTAGCATAATTGATTGTCTCCATCTTAGAGCAGTGCCATGGTGAGTAAATTTGTAGATAATAATCTTCTCGATTAACTCGATAACATTTCTTTGATTGTTAGGGTCAACAACCTGTTGGTGGGTTTGCTCAATCAAGGATTGAACTTGTTTTGGTGCTTTTTTGGCGCCGATGAGGATAAACTGGAGGATACTGATCCCAAGAGATGATAGATGGGATAACTTTAGATTAGTGCTTATTATTCTCCCCAACATCTATTCTTCCCTTCTTTTAATTTTCCTTGGTGATCTTCCACATTTCTTAAATAATTTGAACAATCACATCTCTCGATGAATGCTCAAAAAATGCCTCGTCTCTGTGGGCTAAAAATTCAGGCAATTACTCCCTATTCTCTCGCTTGGTCGCAACAGCGATCGCTGGTGGAGGCGAGAATTGCTAATCCTGACTTACCCGATGTGCTGCTGCTGCTGGAACATCCCCCCGTTTACACCCTCGGTACTGGTTCAGATATTAAGTTTATTAAATTTAATCTTGACAAAACCGACAAAGAAGTGTACCGAATCGAGCGAGGAGGCGAAGTCACCTATCACTGTCCGGGGCAGTTAGTGGGCTATCCGATCCTCAATTTGCGCTATTATCGGCAGGATTTACACTGGTATTTGCGACAATTGGAAGAAGTCATCCTGCAAACTATCGCTATTTATGGATTGTCGGGGGAAAGAATCGCGGGCCTGACGGGGGTATGGGTAGAAGGGTATAAAATAGCGGCGATCGGTATTAAAGTTAGTCATTGGATTACCTATCATGGTTTTGCCATCAATGTTTGTCCAGATTTAAGCGGTTTTGCCGAGATTATTCCCTGTGGGATTGCTAATAAACCCGTGGGCAGTTTACGGCAGTTTCTGCCTAATATTAGTCTTATGCAAGTACAGCAAGATTTATCGAGAGTTTTCGCCTCAGTTTTCGGTGTGGAATTATTTTCTCTTGACAAGGATTAACATGAGCGATCGCAAAGAACCAGAAAAACTCGCCGCAGAAAATAGGGCCGATAACCCCGAAAATAAGGGTAAAACCAGTTTATCGCCCCCCGATGCCTCCGAATACGTCTCCTCTTTATCTTCCCGTAATCCTCTGCGTCAGCGCATCCTACTATTAAAAGATCTTCGACCGGGTAATGCGGGGTTACTACTGGCCCCCCTGATGGTGATGACCATCGGCCTGGTCTTTAGCTGGGACTGGTTAGGCTTTTCTGGGGCGATAGTAGCGATATTAATATCTTTACAGGTGATTTTGCCCTCTATTCGCCAGTGGATCGCCCATTATCTCACCCCCTCTGAACGTCAGACGGTTTTTGCCTTTATAGTTTTTATAGCTGCTCTGGCCGGATTAGGGAAATATTTAGGAGTTTACGAGCGCATATTGCGATGGTTAGAGAGTTTTAAATACGATGAGTTTGGTTCCTGGGCCGAGTGGGTGGGGGCCTTGGGGCAGATTATGATCGCCGTGTTAGCCGTCTATGTGGCCTGGGAACAGTACGTTATTTCTAAGGATTTAACCATACAACAAAATCGCATTACCCAACAACAGACGATCGATTCCTATTTTCAAGGGATTTCCGATCTAGCCTTGGATGAGGAGGGATTTTTAGAAGATTGGCCCCAGGAAAGAGCGATCGCAGAAGGTCGCACCGCTTCCATCCTCAGCAGTGTCGATGCCTCTGGAAAAGCGAAAATACTGCGTTTTTTGAGTCAATCGCGGCTATTATCACCGATTAAACGCGATCGTTATCTAGGCAGACCGATTCTAGACGGGGAAGGGGGTTATGCGGAGGATCGAGAGTTCGGTACAAGAGTAGTACAATTGGGGGTAATGTTAGCGGGGTCCGACATTTCTGGGCAGGATTTGCGCTGGACGGATTTAAGCGAAGCGAATATGGTGCGGGCCGATTTAAGTTATAGCGATTTGGTGAAAGCAAATGTATCGCGGACAATTCTCTACGAAGCTAATTTAAGAGGGGCAGATATGAAAGGGATGCGTTTATTTTATGGTTCCCTAGAAAATGCTACCCCCCGCAGTCGCAGCGTTCCCCCCAATTATGACACTGGAGAACACACGGGAGCAGTGGTAGAAAATGTCAATTTTACCGGGGTGAAAAATATGAGCGAGGAACAACGTCACTATTGTTGTCGTTGGTGTGGGGAAAAGTCCCGCGCAACCATTCCGGGGGGATGTGCTGATATTGCCAATCTTTTAGGTCGTTAACGGAGGCGATCGGCAGGGGGCAGTGTTATAATCAGTGGTATTCATGGCCAATAATTCCCACAAATTTATGAATCAAAAAGTCGTTATTCTTGCCACTGCCTCCGCTAGTTTATTAGCCCTAGCAGTTACCACTAACTCCGTACAAGCTGCCCCAGAGTCCTTTCATCCTAGTTTCAACACCGAGAACTTAGGTGACATGATTATCGGCAAGACAACCAGCGAAGAAAATCCGATTTTACGTCATCTTAATTGTAGTTGTGCCACCTGCACGCAATCCCTTAATTCCTCACTCAATTGATAATTTTCCACCCCAACGATCCTGGGGGATAAAAGTCCGCTCTAGATTAATTTTTGCCACGGGTTCCGTGAGGGTAAATTCTCCCGATTCGATTAGTGCTTTTAATTCTAAAGCGGCTTCCCGGGCCAAGGAAATACTGGCCAAAGGAGCCACCCTCACACTTTTTCCCTCGATCATAATCCGACCGCTTTTTAGTTTAGCGTAGGTGATTAAACCAAAGGTAGGACGGACTCGCCGGGGAATGGAAAAATCCACCACTGGAGCGACAATTTCCTCATCTTTTACCGCACAATGTCGAACGATTTCCTCGCTTAAAATTGGAATCGGTACTGCTACCCCTAACATTAAAGAAGCCCCATAATTTTTGAAATAACAACCTCGCACCCAGCGAGCATTCATTTGTTTAGCATCACCAATTAAGGCTAAGGTGGAAGCCGGTCCAATAGGAGTTCGATTTTGTAGGCGTTTTTGCAGGGGAAAATGTTGGGTTCCTTCCCAGGCAATATAACCGATTCCTCCTCCCAAAAAAAGGCGCGTACCGATGCCTATAGCCTCTAAATCGGGGTCATTTAACAGGGGAGAAATTGCCCCGGGGTTAGAATACACTGCATTACCTAATCGCGGCTGTAGTGGTCCCAAATAAGTATATAAAGTCCGCTCTCCCCCATTGACTCCGACGATAAAATTCTGGTAGAGATTGCGAGGATTAAAAAGATAAAATTGATTGATAGTCTCCTTAGAAATAATCGTTTCAAAAGAAGTGCGAGGATAACAATCAGTGGCCTGGCCGACAGCGCGCAATTGAATCGATTTTCCAGCGATTAAATCCTCAATAATATGTCCGCCGCCCCTTTCGGGATTTTCTCCCTCTAAATTCTCATTTTTGGCCGCTAGATCACTAATAGCGCTGGCTCCTAAATATAAATCCACCGCCCCAAAACCAGCATAAGCAGGAATCCCATCTAACCAACATTGACGAATTTTTATCGGCGGATCCGTCTGACCTAAATTAATAATTGCCCCCGAAGATTCCATCGGTTCAAAAGTTCCCGTACAAACCACATCTACTTGGGAAAAAACCTCCTTAATTCCCATCTCGGTAACGCGGCTTTTTAATTCCTCTACTGTCCAGACTACAGCCGTTTTTTTAGCAATTTTGTCGTTGATTTCAGCGATTGTTCTCATGATAAAAATTGGCAAGATGGGGGGTTAGGGAGCTTTTTGCTGTTGTCAGTAAACAGTAATCAGATTTGAGTTTTCAGTGAGTGGTATTAACTGAGCAGTATTAAATGGCCGTAACAGTGCTGTCTTTTCACTGATTACTGATTACTGATGACTGATCACTGTTATAAGATAAAAAAGGGAAAATTTACGATCGAAGCTTTTCTATGACAGTTACACCCGTTCCGGCCTCCTTTAATCCTGTTTCTGGTCTAGTTAACCGTATTCTCGGCATAAAACCGCTTTTTGACATCGCTCGCTATCAGGCGCGCAATATGATGATTAAAAGAGCCGAAAAACTAGGCGTACCTTGGCGGGAAACCGTCAAACAATGGCAACAACGGGATTGGAGTTGGGAACTGCAAGCGGTAGAAAATCCCGATCTCGTCTATCCCGAATACTACGTTTGTTCTTTCCACGCTTACGAAAAGGGCAATTTAGACTGGTTGCCAGCCTTTGAGGTAGAATCTGCCGCCTATGCTGTCCATTCTACCATCTGGCCCGGGGCGGGGATGGACGGCGATCCGCGATTGCGGCGGGAATATCACCGGATATTAAAAGAGCAAATCAAGGCAGAAATTAACGATATTGTCGATTTAGGCTGTAGTGTCGGCATGAGCAGCTTCGCACTGCAAGATACTTATCCTCAAGCCCGGGTAACTGGGTTAGATCTCTCTCCCTACTATTTAGCCGTTGCCCAATACCAAGCTCAACAAAAACAAAAGACGATTCAATGGCAACACGCGGCTGCGGAAAAAACTCAATTACCCAGTCAGTCCTACGATCTGGTATCGTCGTTTTTAATGTTCCACGAACTACCCCAACAGGCTACTAGAGAAATTTTCGCCGAAGCGCGTCGTTTATTGCGATCGGGGGGTTATTTGACGCTGATGGATATGAATCCGCGCTCGGAAATTTATCGAAAAATGCCCCCTTATGTCCTAACCTTACTCAAGAGTACCGAACCCTATCTCGATCAATATTTTGCTCTCGATATCGAACAGGCATTAGTTGAAGCGGGGTTTCAAGCACCGATCATTACCCCCACCAGTCCCCGACACCGGGCGATTGTTGCGCGGGTTTCCGAATCATAATTTTGAGGTAATCAATGAAGATAATTTTTCGTCAAAGTTGGACAAAGATATTAACTATTGTCCCTCTCTTCCTGTTAATTTTTGCCAGCAAAACCCTCGCCCATCATGCCATGGCAGGGCAAACTCCCGATAATTTTTGGAACGGATTTTTATCGGGTTTAGCTCACCCAGTTATCGGTTTAGATCATTTAGCTTTTGTGGTGGCTAGTGGTTTAATTGCTGTGGGGATGGAACAGGGTTTATTAATTCCGCTCGCTTTTGCGATTACCACTTTAATCGGGACAGGTATTCATTTACAGGGAATAAATTTACTTTTTCCTGAAGGGATTATTGCCCTTTCTGTGGTAATTTTTGGCGTGATTTTAACCCTGAAAAAAGGTTTACAAACTCATTCTAATCTCTATACGATCGCTCTGGCAACTCTGGCAATGATTGCGGGAATTTTCCACGGTTATGCCTACGGAGAATCAATTATCGGGGCGCGAGTTGCCGCTTTAGTTGCCTATTTAATCGGTTTTACCGTGATCCAATTAGCGATCGCATCTGGTGCTTTTTTCCTTGGCAGTGTCATTAAGGAAAAATTAGCCAAGCAAGCGACTCTAATTAGTAAGTTCATCGGATTGGCAATTATGGCGATCGGTACAACTTTTTTAGTGGGAATTAAGTAGGGTCTGCTGAAAAAGTTTGTTGGTGGGGGCAGGGTGTGGGGTGTGGGGTGTGGGGTGTAGGGTTTTACCGATTTTGAGGTAGTCAGTTACCTAATTTTCAGGGAAAAAGTACCTGAATTTTACCCCCGATCCCT
>NZ_JAPZRB010000259.1:0-12028 GCF_027531105.1 Microcystis sp. LE18-22.4A | reverse complement strand
CATAGCCATTACGACTGATTTGTTCGAGGTTTTCTCTTTGTTCCCCTGTTAGATTGACTTTATCTCGCCGACCTCTTCCCATGATTGATGTCCTCTGCTTGTTCGAGCTATTGCCCTATTTTAGCTGAAACAGTCCACTACTACTACTAATTATTGTACTGTAAAAGGATAATGCTGGGTTTTTAAAGGTTCCAATTTTAACAGGTCAAAAGCCCTATTTTCAAAGAGTTTTACCATTATTCAGCAATCCCTAATTAGGATAAACTCGCCCTTTCCAACCTCCCCCTTGGCCGCGCCAATAACGCAGGGCAGAATCGACGGTCATTAAACTATAAAAGAGGGCAATTAGTGGTAAAGTTAAAGCCCGCAGGGGGGATAATTTATATAGTCTTAAAGTCGGGCTATAGGAAAGGGCTATTAGTAATAAAGTGACGGTGCTAATTATAATAATTGATGTTTCTTTTAAGACCAATCCCCAGATTAAACCCAAGGGGGCGGCTAAATAGGTTAAAAACATCCCGAAAATTGTGCCGATTAACCAAAGTGTTGAGTAATTTAGTTGTGTGAAGGCGGTGCGGGCTACCATATTCCAAATGCTGGCTAAATCGGGATAGGGACGGAGACTATAGGTGCTTTCTGTTAATCCTAACCAGATGGAACTCTCGTTATTTTCTGGGTGATTTTGCAGATATTTTTTAACCGCAATCGCCAAAGAACAATCATCAATTAAAGCTTGTTTAAGAATATCAATACTGCCAATTTTTTCTAGAATATCTCGGCGAATTAAAATGCAACCCCCAGCGGCGGCAGCTATCGGGGAATTAGGATTATTAACTAGGGGAAAAGGATAGAGTTTCTCGAAGAAAAAAACAAAGGCAGGAATAAGAAATTTTTCCCAAAAACTGTCACAGCGTAGCAACACCATCAGGGAAACTAAAGCTTGTTTTTCCTGTACTGCTTTAGTAACTAATTGGGTTAAATTATCTGGTGCGTGGGCAATATCGGCATCGGTAAAGAGAAAATAATCGGGAGCGAATTTCTCGGTAGCCTCTTTTATTCCCTGTTTCATTGCCCATAATTTACCCGTCCATCCTATCTCTAAAGGCTGTCCAGAAATAATAGTTATTGGTTCAGATTTATGAGATTGATCAGCAATTTCTTGAGCAACTTTTCCCGTGCCATCACTGCTTTGATCGTCAATTAAAACAATCGAAAATTCTCCTTGATAATCTTGGTTAAAGAGGGAGGTTAAACTGATAGGTAAAACGTCGGCTTCGTTTCGTGCGGGGATAATTGCCGAGACTTTTGGATAATTTGTTAAGGGAGAAGTGACAGGATTAATTTTTTGGTTAGATAGCCAAAATTGTCCCCTGGCTAAGATTAAATATAACCAAATTATCAGCGATAGGAAAGTAACTAATAATAAGAAAAATGTCATAAGCTAGTCGGCCTTTTGATGAGGGAATAGGGAACAGGTCAAAAAGAGTAAGTAGGTAGGTGTTAAAAGTTGTCAGACACCCCCCTTATCAAGGGGGGCAGGGGGGATCCCCCCGCCTATCGGCACCCCCCTTATTAAGGGGGGCGGGGGGGATCCCCCCGCCTATCGGCACCCCCCTTATCAAGGGGGGCGGGGGGGATCGAACCTAAAATCCATTTTTAATTTAATTATAACCAGCTACTTATCAAATTTAGATGCACAACAGCTTCATAAGTTTGGGGTTTAACAGAGGGCAAATTAGGGTAAAATAGAAGCAAGTTAGCAAGATTAGACGAGGGCGTAAATCATGGATTATGATGTCGTAATTATTGGGGGTGGACCGGCGGGAGGTCACTGTGGTAGATTATTAAGTGAAAAAGGTTATCGTGTTCTTTTAGTGGAACAACATTCTAGTTGGCAAGATAATAACTTTTCTAGTGCCGCTTCTCCTCTAGAAATTTTAGAACAATTCAATCTCCCCGAAACAGTAGTGGCTAGGTTTTGGAAAAATATCGAAATTATCTCCACTAGCATACATCATTTTTGGTCATCACCGCAACCTTTAGGGGTAGTTTTTGATTTTGCCAAATTGCGAGAGTTTTTAGCGGCCGAAGTGCTGCGTTGGGGGGGAGAAGTTCGTTTAGGTTGTCGTTATCTGAAATATCAACAGATGGAGGATAAGCTAACTGTTTTCTTGAAATCAAAAGGCGAGGAAATCGAAACAGTTAATACTCGTTTATTGGTTGATGCCACGGGATACGCTAGAGCAGTTATGTATAAACACAGACGAGAAAAACCTGATTTTTTAAAAGCAGTCGGTATTGAATATTTAATTGCTGTGCCAGAACTAGATTATCAAAAATATCAAGATAATTTAGTATTTTTTCTCGGTCATAAATGGAGTCCTAAAGGTTATGGCTGGATTTTTCCTATGGATAATCAGCAATTAAAAATAGGAGCTGCTTGGTTAGAGGGAGAACATCCTTATATTTCTGAAGTTAAGCCTTTAAAAAGTTATATTACACAAATTATTCAAACCTACATGAATCTCTCTAAATATGATATAATCGACATTCATGGGTCTATTTTAGAATATTCACTCAATCTGCAAGATATTTATTATCAAGAACCGAATATTATAGCGATTGGTGATGCTGTTTCTACGGTTAACTTTTTAGGAGGGGAAGGTATTCGCTATGCTATGAAAGGAGCCGAAATTGCTTGTCAATACATGGAGGAATATTTACAGGGAAAATCGAGTAGTTTTGCCCCTTATCAACAGAGGATGCAGGAATATTTTCAACCAAAATGGAATTTATCCGATCGCCTCAGTCGCAAAGTTTATTTAGAATATAGTGATGCGCGTATAGATCAAGGAGTATCCTATCTCAAGTATCTTGCCACTCAGGATATAATCGACATTTTATTTTACTACAAATTTGAAAAATACACAAAAGGGTTAGGAGGATTTCTGCTGGGGAAATTACGTCAATGGTGGCGCAAAATTTTTCCTAGTCAAAAACCTAAGTAAATAGGCTAGGATAAAGCTAAGGAAACAATATTGGTAAAGACCGTGAGTAAGTTTATTCGCTACAGTACAATGATCACCCTGCTGGGTATTTTAGGAGCCTGTAGTGGCAATCCTGCCCTAGAAAATCGTCTGGCTGCCGATCCTAATCTACAAACAAATCCCATACCAGAAAACTCTCCTAATAACCAGCAATTACCCGCAAATTTTCCCGCAGAAATTCCTCGATATAGTCAATCAGAATTATTATCCGTGCAGACAAATCCTGATAATACCGGTGGGCAAACTCGTTGGCAATCCAACGATCCCAGCAATGCGATCGAGGCTTTTTATCAACAGGAATTAGTTAATAATAATTGGGAAATTATCACTCCCTTTTCTGGGGAAGGAGTTAATAGCACCTTGACAGCCCGTCGAGATAATTTAGAATTAACTATCACCATAACTGCCACTTCTCCCAATACGGAATATAGCCTCGATTATCGTCCAACGGGAACCCCGATTGCTTCCCCTAGTCCCTCCCCCATTTCTTCCCCCTTACCCAATCTTAATCCCACCAGTTTTAACGATCTCGAATCCTTACCTAATCCCTTAAAGAGCCACATTCAAGACTTAGCTAGATTGGGAGTATTAACAGGTAATAACAATCAGTTTAACCCTAATGATACAATAACGCGCCGAGAATTTGCCCGCTGGTTGTTACAGGCTAATAATGCCATTTATGCCAATGTAGCGGGTAAACAAATCCGTTTAGCTACTCCCAATAGTTCCCCAGCTTTTAGTGATGTTAAAAATAACGATCCCGATTATATTTATATTCAAGGATTAGCGGAAGCGGGGTTAATTCCCTCTCCTTTAACGGGAGATAGTAGCGCCCTTTTATTCCGTCCCAATGCTCCTTTAACCCGGGAAGATTTAATCGCGTGGAAAGTGCCATTAGATATTAGAAAAGCTTTACCGAGCGCCAATCTTGATACGATTAAAAATACTTGGGGTTTTCAGGATACTAATAAAATTAACCCGCAGCTGGTGCGCGCTCTTTATGCCGATTTTCAAAATGCCGAACAAGCCAATATTCGGCGAGTTTTTGGTTTTACTACCCTATTTCAGCCAAAAAGA
This sequence comes from Microcystis sp. LE18-22.4A, assembly GCF_027531105.1. Classification (NCBI taxonomy): domain Bacteria; kingdom Bacillati; phylum Cyanobacteriota; class Cyanophyceae; order Chroococcales; family Microcystaceae; genus Microcystis; species Microcystis sp. LE18-22.4A. Next base: position 7,904 of record NZ_JAPZRB010000259.1, on the reverse strand, counting down.
CCGGTAAATCGCGCTGAAGCTGCCGCTGCTTTATGGTATTTTGGTTTTCAGGGTGATGGTGTTTCCGCTGCCGATGCTTTGCAGGGTCAAGATACGCAACAGAGTGGGGTTAATTAGGGTTTGCGGCAAAAAGTTTTTCCTGGGGGCAGGGTGTGGGGTGTGGGGTGTGGGGTGTAGGGTTTTACCGATTTTGAGGGGGTCAATTACCTAATTTTCAGGGAAAAAGTCCAGGAATTTTCCCCCCGATCACTCGCATATCCGGTACTTTTTGATTGACAAAAAGTCTAAAAGTCTTACCCAACAAGGTTTTTAGATTTATTCAGCAAGCCCTAATTGAAATTTGTCCATAAAAACTAAGGGTGTGTTAGGAAAATATAAGCACTCTTTTTGACATTTCTTCATATCTATTCAGAAAAATTAACAAAGGATTCTTGACCCTGCAGCTAGGGGAATATTTTATGCTAAAGATATAACTCTGCTGCAGGGGATTTTCTTGCTGACTTCCGCTGCTATTAACATTATGACCCATCAAACTCTCAAACTCGCCGGGATGAGTTGCGCTGGTTGTGCTAATTCGATCGAACGGATAATTAAATCTATCCCCGGAGTGATTCGATGTCAAGTTAATTTTGGCATGGAACAGGTGGATGTGGACTATGATCCCAAGCGTACCGATCTTAACACTATTCAAGCAAAAGTTAGGGATGCCGGTTTCCAAGCTACACCGATAACGGAAATTAATCTCGAATCCAGGACAGAAAAAGAACTTCTCACTAAACTATCGATCGCTATTGTTATTAGCATTATACTTTTTATCGGTTCTTTGCCGATGATGACGGGTTTATCTCTATCTTTTATTCCCCACTGGTTACACGCTCCCTTATTCCAATTAATTCTCGCTACTCCCGTCCAATTTTGGTGTGGTCAAAGTTTTTATAAAAATGCTTGGAAAGCCTTTAAAAATCGCACTGCCACCATGGACACTTTAGTAGTTTTGGGAACCAGTGCCGCCTATTTTTATTCCTTGTTTTCAACCTTCGGGAGCGATTTTATCGAAAAACAGGGGTTTGATTCCCATGTCTATTACGAAGCATCAGCTATCGTCATTACTCTGATTTTACTCGGTCGTTTCCTCGAAAAACGTGCCAGAAAAGAAACAGCCGCCGCTATTAAACAATTAATGAGATTACAGGCAAAAACTGCTAGGGTGATTAGGGAAGAACAGACGCTAGATCTACCGATCGAAGAGGTAAAAGTAGGAGATATAATTTTAGTGCGTCCGGGAGAAAAAATTCCCGTCGATGGCATAATTATCCAAGGCAGTTCTAGCATTGATGAATCGATGGTGACAGGGGAAAGTTTACCCGTGCGAAAAACCGTCAATCAACAGGTAATCGGGGCGACAATTAATAAAACTGGTAGCCTACAAATGCAAGCGTTACGGGTGGGAAAAGATACGGTTTTAGCTCAGATTGTCCGATTAGTGCAAACCGCGCAAGCATCAAAAGCACCTATACAAAGATTAGTCGATCGAGTGACTGCTTATTTTGTGCCGGTGGTGATGATTATTGCTGTAATAACTTTCTTATTTTGGATTCTCCGCACGGGTAATCTCACCCTCGCTTTGATTACAATGGTGGAAGTCTTAATTATCGCCTGTCCCTGTGCGCTAGGATTAGCTACACCCACCTCGATTATGGTGGGAACAGGACAGGGAGCAAAACAGGGAATTTTAATTAAAAATGCCGAAAGTTTAGAATTAGCCCAGGGCATTACTACTATTGTTCTAGATAAAACCGGAACTCTCACCCAAGGTAAACCAACGGTGACGGACTTCTTGACTCGCGAAGGGGTGAGGGATGGACGGGAATTATCGCTGCTGCAGTTAGTCGTGTCGGTGGAGAATCATTCTGAACACCCGTTAGGAGAAGCAATAGTTAAATATGGGCGGTTAAACGCCATTAAAACCCTAGAAGTAACCGAATTTGACTCAATAACTGGGGCAGGAGTGCAGGGAAAAGTCGGGTCGGATTTAGTGCAAATTGCTACACAACAATGGTTAGAACGTCAAGGGGTTGAAACAAAAGTTCTTAAAAAAGTCGCCCACGATTGGGAATGGCAGAAAAAAACCGTGGCTTGGATAGCGGTTAACGGGCATTTAGAGGGGTTGCTCGCCATTTCCGACGTTTTAAAACCTTTTTCTTCTTCAGTGGTCGCCAAGCTCAAAAAAATGGGCTTAGAGGTGATGATGATGACGGGGGACAACCTCGAAACCGCAGAAGCGATCGCCAGCGAGTTGGGTATCCGGCGCTTTTTTGCCGCACTCCGTCCCCAACAAAAAGCCGAAAAAATCGAATATTTGCAGAAAAAAGGGAAAATAGTCGCCATGGTTGGAGATGGCATCAATGATGCGATCGCATTGGCGCAAGCGGACTTAGGTATTGCCATTGGCACGGGGACCGATGTAGCGATTGCTGCAAGCGATATAACCTTAATTTCGGGAGATTTACAGGGAATTGTGACTGCTATTGAGTTAAGTCGGGCAACAATGCGAAACATCAAAGAAAATCTCTTTTTTGCTTTTATTTATAACCTGATTGCCATTCCCATCGCTGCCGGAGTCCTCTATCCTTTTCTGCTCAATCCGATTATTGCCGGTGCTGCCATGGCTTTAAGTTCCCTTTCCGTGGTGACGAATGCTTTACGATTGCGTCGAGTTCATCCCAGGGTGGGGAGTGGGGTGTAGGGTGTGGGGTGTAGGGTGTGGGGTGTGGGGTGTAGGGTGTAGGGTGTGGGGTGTGGGGTGTAGGGTGTGGGGGTTATTTATTTTCAAGAGCGCGAATCAAAGTTAGCAGGAGTCGGCCTACTGATTCACATTGATTAAGAATAGGATTGACGCTCTGAGGGGAAGCTAGTTCAACTCTTTGAGAGATTAACCAATGAGTCTCCAACTCTTTGAGAGAACCTTGAGCTATGTACAAAAATTGGATGTATTCTCCCCTGGTTTTGCGTCCACACCCCTCGGCAATATTCGCTGCTATTGACACCGAAGCTCGGCGAATCTGTGTTGTCATCCCATAAAGCTCTTCTTTGGGAAAAGTTTTAGTGAGACGATAGCAACTTTCAGCTAAATTTACGGCCTCCTGCCAAACTCTTAAATCTCGGTAAGATTGAATTTTTGAATCCGCCATAGATTTTATCAACTTATCCCTATAGCCTACACTCTACACCCTGTCTCAACCCAAAAGATTGTACTACAATTTCCAGTACCCAGTTTCAATGCAAAGGGAGATAACTTTCGTTAACAATTCTTAAGGAAAAACTAGAAAAATTAGCTGTACGGGGGATGATACCGTAGAAAAGGCAATAGAATAATCATCCTGATATGACTGACTCCCCTGAAATACCTTATTTATTACGCGCTGCCAAAGGAGAAATCTTACCCCGTCCTCCCGTGTGGATGATGAGACAAGCAGGACGTTATATGCAGATTTATCGGGAATTGCGGGATAAATACCCCAGTTTTCGGGAAAGATCGGAAAATGCCGATTTAGCGATCGAAATCTCCCTGCAACCCTGGCGCGCTTTTCAACCAGATGGGGTGATCATGTTCTCCGATATCCTCACTCCCCTGGCGGGAATCGGTATTCCCTTTGATATTATCGAAAGTAAGGGGCCGATTATCGATTCTCCCATTCGTACTCAAGCGCAGGTGGACCAACTTAATCCCCTCGATCCCGATCAGTCTTTACCTTTTATCAAAACGATTTTAAAAACCCTGCGTCAAGAGGTGGGAAACAAATCCACTGTCCTCGGTTTTGTCGGAGCGCCTTGGACTTTAGCAGCATACGCAGTGGAAGGGAAAGGTTCTAAAAGTTATTCTGTGATTAAAGGGATGGCTTTTTCGGAACCCTCGGTACTGCACCAATTTTTAGATAAATTAGCGGATATGATTGCCACCTATGTCCGTTATCAAATCGATTGTGGGGCGCAAGTGGTACAAATGTTCGATTCTTGGGCGGGTCAATTAACTCCCCAAGATTACGATGTTTTTGCCTTACCCTATCAACAAAAAGTAGTTCGTTTGGTGAAAGAAACCCATCCCGATACACCCTTAATTCTCTACATTAGTGGCAGCGCCGGCGTTTTGGAAAGAATGGGTAAATCGGGGGTTGATATTATTAGCGTCGATTGGACTGTGGATCTGGCCGAAGCGAGACAGCGTTTAGGTAAATCGATGATGGTTCAAGGTAATATCGATCCGGGGGTTTTATTCGGTTCCCAGTCTTTTATTCGCGAGCGGATTATTGATACTATTCGTAAAGCAGGTAATCAAGGTCATATTCTTAATTTAGGTCATGGTGTTTTGGTGGGAACTCCTGAAGATAACGTGCGTTTCTTCTTTGAAACCGCTAAACAATTTAGTTATCAGGACTAGGGAACAGGAAATGGGGAAATGGGGAAATGGGGAAATGGGGAAATGGGGGAATGGGGGAATTCAACTAAAACCCTAAAACCCTAAAACCCTAAAACCCCAACACCATTTTTACTTTTTACTTTCAAACTGTCCCCTAAATTCTGCCGGATCAATTAAAATAATGAAAAAAATATTTCTAACGGGTGTGAGTGGCTGTATTGGGCATTATATCGCTGAGATTTTACTGGAAAATCCCGACTATGAAGTATATTTTTTAGTGCGTAATCCAGAGAAGTTAAAATTTACTTACCAAGGGCGATCAAATGTTCATATACTTTTAGGCGATATGGAAAATATTGGGGTATATGCCGAGCTTTTAAAAACAATCAATATAGCGGTTTTAATCGCTACCAGTTGGGGAGGAGAGGAGGAAAGTTATCAGATTAATGTGGTAAAAACCCTAGAATTAATTAGTTATTTAGATGCTCAAATCTGCGAGAAAGTCCTCTACTTTTCTACCGCCAGCATTCTCAATCAAAATAATCAACCTTTGCCCGAAGCTGGGGAAATAGGAACTAATTATATCCGCACTAAATATATTTGTTATAGTAAATTTGCTCACCTAGAAATCGCCGATAAAATTATCACTTTATACCCCACTTTTGTCTTAGGTGGTGACGAAAATAAACCCTATTCTCATATCTATGGGGGTTTACCGGATGTGTTGAAATATATCGGTTTAGTGCGTTGGTTTCAAGCTGATGGCAGTTTTCATTTTATCCATGCCAAAGATATAGCTCAAGTGGTGAATTATTTAATCGAAAATCCCGCACCAGAAAGCAAAATTGTTCTAGGCAATCAACGGACAACAGCTAACCAAGCAGTGGAGGAAATCTGTACTTATTTAAACAAAAAAATCTATTTTCGCATTCCTTTATCTTTAACCATTGCTAACTTTTTTATCAAAGTTTTTAACTTGCAGATGGAAGCATGGGACCGTTTTGCAATGAATTATCGCCACTTCACCCACATTAAAACCTATACTCCTGCTGATTTTGGTTTAAAAAACTATTGTTCCACCCTCGATGATGTTTTAACCTTGCGAGGAATTCCCCGAAAAAAACCCTAAGTAGTTGGGCTGCGGGGTTTGGGGGAGGCACTTCGTCCCCCGACGGGTAGGGTTGATTCATGAATCAACCCTACCTTGAATCAACCCTACCTTGAATCAACCCTACCTTGAATCAACCCTAGGGGTTTGGGGGGTAGAACCCCCCAAAAACTTGGCTTGAGTGATAAAATCAGAAATAATGCCCAACTCTTAACGCCAAATAGACTAATCCTGAAATTGTCTAGCATGAAATTGAGCGTAACGACCATTAAGATTTAATAACTCCTCGTGATTACCCACCTCGATAATTTCACCCTTTTCTAAGACTAAAATACGGTTAGCTTTTCTGACAGTTGCTAATCGGTGAGCAATAACAAATACTGTGCGCTCCGTCATAATTCTTTCTAAAGCTTCCTGCACTAAAGCTTCCGATTCCGAATCGAGCGCGGAAGTCGCTTCATCTAAGATTAAAATTCTCGGATTAGATAAAACCGCTCGCGCGATGGCGATTCTTTGTCTTTGTCCACCCGATAAATTAACACCCCTTTCTCCCACATAGGTATAGTAACCCTGGGAAAGTTCACTGATAAATTGATGAGCATTAGCAATTTTTGCCGCTTTTTCCACCTCTTGCAGATTAAAATCTCCCTGACCAAAAGCGATATTTTGGGCTATAGTGCCAGAAAAGAGAATATTTTCCTGTAAAACTACGCCAATTTGTCGCCGGAGACTTTTTAAAGTCACATCACGAATATCCACCCCATCGATTAAAATCTTGCCAGAAGTGGGGTCATAAAAACGCAATAAAAGATTAACTAAAGTGGTTTTTCCCGCTCCCGATGCTCCCACTAAAGCAATCATTTCGCCAGCGTGTGCAGTAAAATTAATATTTTTTAAAACCTGTCTGTCCTCATTGTAAGAAAAATTTACTTGACAATATTCAACTTCTTTGCTATGGGGTGGCAGATTGATCGCATTCGGTTTTTCGGTAATTGTTGGCAAAATAGCTAACAATTCAAAAATCCGATCCATGGAGGCTTGCCCCTGTTTAAATTGATTATAATTACTGGTAATATGGGCGATGGGATCGATTAACATGGCCACCGCTGCCACATAACTAACAAAGTCAATTCCAGTTAAATTCTTTTGGGAAATTTGCCAACCAGCGAGAAAGAATAAAAAGATGACACCGAGAGCTTGTAAGAATCCCACCACGACGTATTGTAAAGCTTTGGTGGATTCTGATAGGTATTGAGCGCGGCGATTTTCCTCCGCTTCTTGGGCAAAAAGCTCGGTTTGATAATCTTCAGCAGCGAAAGCTTGCACCACACGAATACCGCTAAAAACTTCGGTTAATAACGCAGAAAGATTAGATATTTTCGCTTGGGCGCGACGAGCATATTGTAATAATTTTTCACCAAAAAATCCCACCAAAACTCCCAACAAAGGAGCGATAATAATGACAGCGATCGTCAATTGCCAGTTAACAATAAACATATAGGCAAAGACGACAATTAACTGTAAGGCTGAGGGGATAAAATCATGGAAAAATTTGTTAATTACTTCCCCAATGCGATCAATATCTTCCGTTAAACGATAGGATAAATCACCAGTTTTCGCAGTTTCAAAGTAATTTAAACCGAGGGTTTGCAGGTGTGCATAAACTTTTTTTCTTAATTCGAGGGCAATTTTTAAAGAAGCTTTTGCCATCAGGGAATCTTGCCCATACTGAGACATTCCCCGCAGTAAAAAAACCACTGCCCCCACCCCCGAAAGTGTCGCCAATGCTTGCACATTTCCCTCGCCGATATATCTGGCCATTTGTCCGGCTAACCAAGCTAAAATCGGCCAAAATACCGTAAATCCGATCGTACAGATAAACGCCAAAATAATTGTTTGGGTTTGGGGACGGAGATAGGGAATGAGGTTCCAATAACTAGAGCGAGATTTCAAAATAATTTAGCGCCTTTAAATATAAGTATTCCTGCAAAATTAATTTGCTAGTCGAGACAGTTATCAGTTATCAGTTATCAGTTATCAGTTATCAGTTATCAGTTATCAGTTATCAGTTATCAGTTATCAGTTATCAGTTATCAGTTATCAGTTATCAGTTATCAGTTATCAGTTATCAGATTTAAGTTATCAGTTATCAGTTATCAGATTTAAGTTATCAGATTTAAGTTTTAAGTTTTAAGTTTTAAGTTTTAAGTGAGCAGTATTAAATAGAAGTTTCCTACTGTCTTTTTACTGTTTACTGTTTACTGTTTACTGTTTACTGTTTACTGTTTACTGTTTACTGTTTACTGTTTACTGTTTACTGTTTACTGTTTACTGTTTACTGTTTACTGTTTACTGTTTACTGTTTACTGTTTACTGTTT
>NZ_JAPZRB010000199.1:0-18418 GCF_027531105.1 Microcystis sp. LE18-22.4A | reverse complement strand
GTGGGGGGTAGGGTGTGGGGTGTGGGGTGTAGGGGGTGGGGTGTAGGGTGTGGGGTGTAGGGTGTAGGGGGTAGGGTGTGGGGTGTGGGGTGTGGGGTGTAGCCCCCAGTCCGCAGGCTATGACTAATACCGTGTGCCATGAGGAAGGGGCCTGAGACCATACACGTACTCCCTACACCCTACACCCTACACCCCACACCCTACACCATACACCCTACACCCCACACCCCACACCCTACACCCCACACCCTACACCCCACACCCTACACCCCACACCCTACACCCCACACCCTACACCCCACACCCCACTTCCCCAACCCGATTTCCCCAAGGTAACAAAACCAGATATTCTACTAAATAGTCGCCTATCACACCAGCCTGATCTCGTGGTCGTCCAATGCAGTTTGCCAAGATATTAATCGCCAATCGCGGGGAAATCGCCTTAAGAATCCTTCATAGTTGCGAAGAATTGGGCATTAGAACCGTTGCCGTCCACTCTACCATCGATCGCCATGCCCTTCACGTTCAACTGGCCGATGAGAGTGTTTGTATTGGTCCGCCCCCAAGTAGCAAAAGTTACCTAAATATCCCTAATATCATCTCGGCTGCCCTAACACGCAACGCCACGGCGATCCATCCCGGTTACGGTTTTTTGGCAGAAAACGCCCGCTTTGCCGAAATTTGTGCCGATCATCAGTTAACTTTTATCGGTCCGTCTCCCAGTGCTATTCTGGCTATGGGGGATAAATCTACCGCTAAAAAAACCATGCAAAAAGCGGGAGTTCCCACTATCCCCGGCAGTGGTGGTTTAATTACCTCAGAAGCGGAAGCAAAACGTATCGCTGATGACATCGGTTATCCTGTCCTGATCAAAGCCACCGCCGGCGGTGGAGGGCGTGGGATGCGTCTTGTCAAGAGTGCAGATGAACTAGGTAATATGTTAAAAGCCGCCCAAGGGGAAGCAGAAGCGGCTTTTGGCAATTCAGGAGTATATCTAGAAAAATTTATCGAATGTCCCCGACATATCGAGTTTCAGATTTTGGCCGATAGTCACGGTAACGTGATCCATTTAGGAGAAAGAGACTGTTCGATTCAGCGACGACACCAAAAACTGCTAGAAGAGGCACCCAGCCCCTTCTTAACGCCCCATTTACGCTCAAAAATGGGTAATGCCGCCGTTAAAGCCGCTAAATCGATTAATTACGTCGGGGTGGGAACTGTGGAATTTTTAGTCGATAAACAGGGCAATTTTTACTTCATGGAAATGAACACCCGTATTCAGGTGGAACACCCCGTCACGGAGATGATCACGGGGATAGACCTGATCCGAGAACAAATTCTGGTGGCACAGGGCGAAAAACTGCAAATTAAGCAAGATCAGGTGATATTTAGAGGGCATTCGATCGAGTGTCGCATTAATGCCGAGGATCCCGATCACAATTTTCGCCCTCACCCCGGCAAAATTAGCGGTTATCTGCCCCCCGGTGGTCCTGGTGTCCGCATGGATTCCCACGTTTACACCGATTACGAAATCCCCCCCTATTACGATTCCCTAATTGGGAAATTAATTGTCTGGGGAGAAAATCGCGAAACTGCGATTAAACGCATGAAACGCGCCCTGCGGGAATGTGCGATCACGGGAGTACCGACGACTATTGATTTCCATCGTAAAATATTGGAAACTCCCGCCTTTTTAGCCGGAGATGTTTATACTAATTTCATCCAAGAACATCTCTTGCCCTAGGGCGTTACCATGAATTTTAGACGAGAGTAGGCTAGGGATAATAATGACAGTAGAAGTTAAATTTGAATCTTGGCAACTCAACGATGAACAGTTCTTTCAACTTTGTCAGGATAACCGAGATTTACGTTTGGAACGGAGCGCAAAAGGAGATTTAATTATTATGCCACCGACTGGAGGAGAAACCAGCAATTCTAACGCTGGAATCACTGCCCAATTATGGTTATGGAATAACCTACATAAATTAGGTGTGGTTTTTGATTCTTCTGGAGGATTTAAACTACCGAATGGGGCCGATCGCTCTCCCGATGCTGCTTGGATACCTTTAGAAAAATGGCAAGCTTTAACCCCACAACAAAAGGAAAGATTTTTACCTCTATCTCCCGATTTTGTCATTGAATTAATGTCTCCTAGTGATAGCCTAGAAACTGCTAGGAAAAAAATGCAGGAATATTTAGATAATGGGACTCGTTTAGGTTGGTTAATCAATAGAAAAATTAGAGAAGTAGAAATTTATCGTCAAGGACAGGCAGTAGAAATTTTAACTAATCCAGAGAGTTTATCTGGGGAAAATATTTTATCTCAATTTGTCTTAGAACTTGATAATATTTGGTAATTCTATGATCCTATAAAAGAGAATCTATGATGACAGTAGTAGAAATTAAATTTGAATCTTGGCAACTCAGCGATGAACAATTCTTTCAACTGTGTCAGGATAACCGAGATTTACGTTTGGAACGCAGCGCGAAAGGAGATTTAATTATTATGCCACCGACTGGAGGAAAAACGGGCAATAGTAACGGTAGAATCACCCAACAATTATTTAATTGGTCAGATAACAATGGTACGGGTATCGCTTTTGATTCTTCCACAGGATTTAAACTACCGAATGGGGCCGATCGCTCTCCCGATGCTGCTTGGATACCCTTAGAAAAATGGCAAGCTTTAACCCCACAACAAAAGGAAAGGTTTTTACCTCTATCTCCCGATTTTGTCATTGAATTAATGTCTCCTAATGACAACATAGAAACTGCTAGGAAAAAAATGCAGGAATATTTAGATAATGGAACTCGTTTAGGTTGGTTAATCAACAGAAAAACTAGAGAAGTAGAAATTTATCGTCAAGGACAGGCAGTAGAAATTTTAACTAATCCAGAAAGTTTATCGGGGGAAAATATTTTATCTCAATTTGTCTTAGAACTTGATAGTATTTGGTAATTATATAATCCTATAAAAGAGAATCTAAACATGATGACAGTAGTAGAAATTAAATTTGAATCTTGGCAACTCAGCGATGAACAGTTCTTTCAACTTTGTCAGGATAACCGAGATTTACGTTTGGAACGCAACGCAAAAGGAGATTTAATTATTATGCCACCAACTGGAGGAGAAACTGGTAATTCTAACGCCGGAATCACTGCCCAATTATGGTTATGGAATAACCTACATAAATTAGGTGTAGTTTTTGATTCTTCCACAGGATTTAAACTACCGAATGGGGCCGATCGCTCTCCCGATGCTGCTTGGATACCTTTAGAAAAATGGCAAGCTTTAACCCCACAACAAAAGGAAAGGTTTTTACCTCTATCTCCCGATTTTGTCATTGAATTAATGTCTCCTAGTGATAGCCTAGAAACCGCTAGGAAAAAAATGCAGGAATATTTAGATAATGGGACTCGTTTAGGTTGGTTAATCAATAGAAAAACTAGAGAAGTAGAAATTTATCGTCAAGGACAGGCAGTAGAAATTTTAACTAATCCAGAGAGTTTATCGGGGGAAAATATGCTGCCAGAATTTAGTTTAAATCTTACTTTGATTTGGTAAATCAGAGGTAGTGATTGCCGTTTAAAGCTGGGCTTTGTTAGGCATTGTATTCATCGATAAAATACCGAATTCATTTTTAAGGAAGATAGTCATAATCAAGGATTTCTGCAAGGGTGAAGGGAGATTCAATCGGGAATAAATCAGCAGCAAGTTGATATTTTCTGAAAGTATCTTCTCTGGCCGCTTGATAACAATCTATCCAGATTTCAGGAATCAATCTTCTCAGACTTGGACTCTCTCTTAATAAGCGTTGAACTTGTCGGCGTTGTTCAACAATTGTGCTGCGCCACCCTTGAGCATTTGCTTCCTTTTCAGTTAGCCAGTAAGTCAATTTAAGCAAATGTTCGGCAATGATGGTTAAGCGACTTTCTAGTTCTCGTTTTTCACTCCTGCCCATCGTTTCAATTTCTTCGATTAAATTTTCTAAGTCTAATTTTTCAAAACGATGTTCTTTGAGTAAATTAGCGGTTTCTTGTAACCATCCGTAGAAATCTTCTTGATAAAGACTTTTACCTGACGAGACTAAAGACTTTTCGATGCTCATTTGATGATGACCTAGAAATATAATAGAGCAATCGGCGATTCTTACCACTGTTGCCTCTTGCCTGTTGCCTCTTGCCTGACTTCTGCCAGAAGTCTAATATCGCAGGATTACTCCTGAAAACATCAGAGCTTTAAATTTAAGCTAAAATTGGGTAAAACATCTTCACCCGACAAATCAGTGGGATTTTCTAAGATCTCCACTTCCTTTCCTTGACGATAAATTTCAACTTGCCGATTCTGAGGATCGATTAACCAGCCTAACCTTGCCCCATTTTCCCTATATTCGAGCAGTTTTTTCTGTAATTTGTCAAGACTATCCGATTCAGACCGCAATTCGACCACAAAATCGGGACAGAGGGGAATAAATCCTTTTTTCTGCTTAGGGGTTAAAGATTCCCAGCGTTCTCGACTCACCCAAGATAGATCGGGAGAACGAATCGCCCCATTTGGCAGTATAAATCCGGTGGAAGAGTCAAACCCGACTCCTAAAGCTTCATTTTCTTCGCACCAGCGAAACAATTGTCCTGTTATACGAAAATTTCGCTGTCCTGATTCGCCACCTGTCGGGGGATTCACGATTAATTCTCCTTGGGCTGTACGTTCTAATTTTAAGTCCCGGTTGACCACAGCAAGGGCTTCAAACTGTTCAAGGGTGATAGAGAGAGCGATCGCGCTAGGAATTTCTAAGGAGAGGGTTTCGGGTGAGGTAGTAACTGGTAACATAATCCTTTGATCAGGTGCAACTCATGTATACTATTAAAGATTATTTGTCAAGTTTTTGCTCAGACTTCTTTAGCTTGCGCTGAACAAATTCCCGATTTTTTGGGGAAACTTCCACCTCGATCGGGCGGGTTCAATAAATAACAGGTTACAATAGCCAATACTTAACTAAATTTACCTAAAAACCATCGATCGTGTTCTACGCTATTGATTTCGGAACCAGTAATACCGTCATTACTCGTTGGAATGGGGCGACAAATAGGGCCGAAACCGTCAAATTATCGGAGTTATCCCAACAAATAGTCGACAATCCCCCCCTAATTCCCAGTTTACTCTATATTAAATCAGCCAATCCCCTGCAAGTAATTGCCGGTCAAGCGGTACGGGATCGGGGTTTAGATAGCGATCGAGATCCGCGTTTTTTTCGTCGCTTTAAACGAGGTATCGGGGCAAAAATTCAAGGATTTTTACCGGAATTAGAGGAAACTGTCCTCAGTTTCGAGGGAGTTGGCCAATGGTTTCTCGATAGCATCATCGACCACTTAAAAAACACCACCCTGGAAACCCCCCAATCTCTAGTTTTAACCGTCCCCGTCGATAGTTTTGAAAGTTACCGCAATTGGTTAAGCAATGTTTGTCAGGGGTGGGAAATCGAACAAATTCGACTAATTGATGAACCCACGGCCGCCGCTTTGGGTTATGGAACCACTGGGGATCAAGTGATTTTAGTGGTAGATTTTGGCGGTGGCACCCTCGATCTTTCTTTGGTACAATTAGATTTAGATAATCCTCAAAAAAATCAAGGTTTTATTCTCAAGTGGGGAGAAAAACTTTTAGGCAATAATTCTGCCCAAAAAACTAAACTAGCGAGAGTTTTAGCCAAGGCGGGGACAAATTTAGGGGGGTCAGATATCGACGATTGGATTGTCGATTATTTTGCCCAAAAGCAATCTTTAGCGAAAACTTCCCTGACTACTCGTCTAGCAGAAAGATTAAAAATTAAACTTTCTTCCCAATTAACCGCCGAGGAGGTATATTTTGATGAGGAAAATTTCGAGAGTTACGAGTTAAGCTTGGATCGAGAACAATTGACCGATATTCTCCAACAACAAAACTTTTTTCATCAATTAGATGATTTAATGACGGGAGTTTTGCAACAGGGAAGACGCAATGGAGTTGAAGTTAGCGATATCGATGCGGTGTTATTAGTCGGGGGAACCGTCCAAATTCCGGCGGTAAAAGATTGGGTGCGACAGTATTTTGATAGTAGTAAAATTAAAGAGGATCGACCCTTTGAAGCGATCGCTTTGGGAGCGTTACAATTAGCCCAAGGTTATCAAGTCAAAGATTTTCTCTATCATAGCTACGGGATTCGTTACTGGAATCGTCGCCAAAATGCCCACGCTTGGCATCCGATTATTAACTCTGGACAACCCTATCCCATGGAAAAACCCGTGGAATTAGTCCTAGGTGCTTCCGTGGACAATCAACCTAGCATTGAATTAATTATCGGCGAATTGGGCACAGAAAGGGGGGCGATCGAGGTCTATTTTGATGGTGATAAATTAATTACTCGTTCCCTCGGTAATGGAGAAACTAGCGTCCAACCCTTAAATGATCGCGAGGGGGCCCGATCGATCGCTAAACTCGATCCTTTAGGTTTTCGGGGTAAAGATCGCATTAAAGTGCAGTTCTGGATTGATGATCAGTGTTTTCTGCGGATTAATGTGGAAGATTTACTCAGTCAAGAATTGTTACTAAATAATCAAATCGTCACCAAATTAAGCTAGGGTTTACGGCAAAAAGTTGCTCGTGGGGGCAGGGTGTGGGGTGTGGGGTGTGGGGTGTGGGGTTTTACCGATTTTGAGGTAGTCAGTTACCTAATTTTCAGGGAAAAAGTCCAGGGATTTTACCCCGGATCACTCCAATGGTCAACACTTTTTGAGGGAAAAAAGTCTAAAAGCCTTATCTAACAAGGTTTTTAGATTTATTCAGCAAACCCTACCTAATTTTTAGGAAAAAATTACCTGAATTTTACCCCCGCTTACTCCCATATCTGGTACTTTTTGATTTCCAAAAAGTCTAAATTTTAGATTTATTCAGCCTGCTCTAAGCTAGACTTGGCTTCACCTAAAAATCAAGTGCAGACTCATAGTAAGTTTGCACTGATATTATCGCAATATTCTGTTTTACCGGTGGCTTTATCGACTGTGATCGCGCACGGGGATCGGGATTAGTTCGGGTTCGGGTTCGGGTTCCGGACCAAAAACACTCTCAATCAGTTTGCGCGCCCATTCTCTCAACTTGTCTATCACTTCATCTAAATAGTCCATTGACCAAATGGCTCCTTTGAGATACTAGCTATGAGTTTTCGTCGATTGATCCCCGCAACAGCTTGATTCTAGAGAATTTTAACTAATTTTCATCGTTTGGCTGTTAAATCTGACGAGCGGGGGAATCTATATCTTGTATTTATATTAAGCTTAACATAACTTTTTAGTCTGAGTATATATTCTTGGCAATTCTTTTTTAAGATATTGTTAATAAATTCCGGCGTAGGCGATCAAGGGCGGTATAAGCACTAATCTGGCGAATTGTCAAGCGATCTCGATTTTCTCCGAAACGATGCTCTGATACGGTAACATTTCCCTCAGGACTGGCTAAACCGATATAAACTAGGCCCACGGGTTTTGTCTCACTGCCTCCTCCTGGTCCGGCAATACCCGTGATACTGATCCCCCAATCCGTAGCGAGGCGTTTTTGCACCCCTAGCGCCATCTGTTGGGCAATAATGGCACTGACAGCCCCGAAATTATTTAAATCCCCTTCATTTACGTCTAAGAGGGCAACTTTTACCCGATTATCGTAGGAAATAACCCCACCCCCAAAATAATCGGAACTGCCGGCGATTTGGGTGATAATTTCCCCTAATCCCCCTCCAGTACAGGATTCTGCCACACTCAAAGTTTGTTTTTGCCGCCGCAAAAGTTCCCCCACCACCGCAGGTAAAGTATCATCATCAGCCCCAAAATAATCTAATCCGGCGATTTCCTTAATTTCCGTCGCTACCGGTTCAATTACCTGCAAAGCAGCCTCTAAAGAAGGGGCTTTGGTCGCAATTCGCAAACGCACTTCGCCTAAACTAGCATAGGGGGCAACGGTGGGATTAGTCAGATCAAATAAATGGGCAACTTTTTCCGCTAAAGCTGACTCACCGATACCGCGAAATTTGAGGTAACGACTATAAATCCTCTCTTTGCCCCATCCTTGACTTTCTAGGTAAGGAATCGCCGTTTCTACCCACATTCTCTTCATTTCTGAGGGTACTCCGGGGAAAGTGAGAATAGTCACGTTAGCCTCTGCTTGCCAGATCATGCCAGGGGCGGTTCCCGTCGGATTTGGCAAAAAATCGGCTCCCATGGGTATTAAAGCCTGTTTACTGTTACTAGGAGGCATTTCTCGCCCTAAACTCGTAAATTTAGCCTCGATTTCTGCTAAAATCTCCTGATCTTCCCTGAGGGGCGTTTGGAAAAAATCGGCGATTGTTTCTGTGGTTAAATCGTCGGGAGTCGGTCCGAGTCCGCCAGTAAAAATTAAAATTGAGGAACGTTCTCGGGCAATAGCGATCGCTTTTTTCAGTCTTTCTACATTATCCCCCACCACCGTTTGATAATAATGGGGAATGCCTAATTTTGCCAATTCTAGGGCTAAATATTGGGCGTTAGTATTAACTATATCCCCTAATAATAATTCCGTTCCTACACAAATAATTTCAGCGGCCATAATTTTTGACAATTAGCTTAAGATTTTCAATTTTGATCATTAACTGATCTCCTGTCACCATCGTTCGATCGGGTTTCGGTAACGATGGTACTGGAAGTTAACCATATCAATGCGCTCCAGTATTATACCAGTAAGCTATCAACAATCAAAGTCTTGTATATTAGACCTCTTGTAAAAATCAAAAATTGTTGTTAGGGTTAGGAGTCAGTAGCCGGTCGTCAGGAGTCAGGAGAATTAAGAATGAATAATAATCAATTAAACGGTCTATTTACAGATTTTATGTAATTTAATCCTTGTTTTTGCCGTTTTTGAAGCCTCAAAAATTAATTATGCAAGAGGTTTATTAAATGCCACTTTTAATAACCAGATTTAGTATCACTACCCATTAGCAAACGTAAAATCAGCGCATTATTCCCTTATATAACAATAATTGATCATAATCAAGCATAACAAAGTATTGCCGATCATCACCTCTTCCTTCCTGCCCTCACAAACCACACCAAAATCATCTAAAATTAAAATGTCCACTAAATAATAAAATTCTATGACTCGCTGGTTTAATATTGCTGGTCCCTGTAAGGACGATATCCACTATATGCTCTCTCCCACAGTGCGATTACCAGATTTAGAGGATTTAATTCAACAACGTAGTTACTTTGTCCTTCACGCACCACGACAAACGGGGAAAACCACCGCAATGTTAGCCCTAGCAAAACAACTTACTGCTACAGGAAATTATGCCGCAGTCATGGTATCAGTGGAAGTAGGAAGTGCATTTAATCATGATCCTACTGCCGCAGAATTGGCAATTTTAGGGGCATGGTATAATACAATAAATATCCGCTTACCTAAAGAATTGCAACCACCTGTAAAAGAATGGCAACAGGAAGAAGCAGGAAGCAGAATCAAGGCTTTTTTATCAGATTGGGCAAAAGCTATCAATCGTCCCATAGTATTATTTATAGATGAAATTGACTCTTTACAAGACCAAACATTAATATCAGTTTTACGACAGTTAAGAGATGGTTTTCCTAATCGTCCAGAAAATTTTCCCTCATCAGTAGGATTAATTGGTTTACGAGATGTGCGAGATTATAAAGTAGCATCGGGAGGTAGTGACAGATTAAATACATCCAGTCCTTTTAATATAAAAGTTGCTTCTCTGACTATGCGAAATTTTAATCTTGCAGAAGTGGGAGAATTATATCAACAGCATACAGCAGCAACAGGACAAATTTTCACACCTGAAGCAATAGAAACAGCATTTTATTTAACTCAAGGACAACCTTGGCTAGTCAATGCTTTAGCTAAAGAAATTGTAGAAAAAATGGTGAAAGATAGAAGTATTACTATTACTAAAGAACATATTTTACAAGCCAAAGAAATATTAATTGCTCGTCAGGATACTCACTTAGATAGTTTAGCAGAACGTTTAAGAGAACCAAGAATTAAAGCCATTATTGAACCGATGTTAGCCGGTTTAGAATTAGGGAATATACCTAATGATGATATTCAATTTGTCATTGATTTAGGATTATGTAAAATGCACCCCTATGGAGGTTTAACTATTGCTAATCCCATTTATAGGGAAGTGTTACCCAGGGTGTTAACTGTGACACCAATGGCATCTTTACCCATGATTGCACCAACTTGGTTAACCCCAGAGGGTGAATTAAATATAGCTGCTTTATTAACAGCATTTCTCAAATTTTGGCGACAACATGGAGAACCATTATTAGGTAGCACTGGTTATCATGAAATCGCTCCACATATAGTATTAATGGCTTTTTTACATCGTGTGGTTAATGGTGGGGGAGTTTTAGAAAGGGAATATGCAATTGGTAGCGATAGAATGGATTTATGTTTGCAGTATAAAGATGTAATTTTAGGGATTGAATTAAAAGTATGGCGGGATAAAAAACGCGATCCCCAAGCTGACGGAATTGAACAATTAGAATCTTATTTAGGGCGTTTGGGTTTAGATTTTGGTTGGTTATTTATCTTTGATAGGCGGAAAAATGCCTTACCAATGGAAGAAAGGTTATCCACTGAGGTGGTAGTGACGGAAAATCAATATAGAATTACTGTGATTAGAGCTTGAGTCTTTCCAAAACTTACTGTTTGTGTTACATTTCCTTAACGCACCCTACAGGATTAACTTTGAGAATTTTTGCTAAACTAGAAATAGGTATAAAACAAGGAAATATAAAGTTATGACAGTTGCTAATTCATCACTTTCTCAACAATACATACTTGATATTGAACCAGAAGGACGTTTAACTTTACCGCAAGAAATCCAACAAATTCTTAATTTAGAATCTGGAGATAGATTAATTTTAACTCTGGAAGATAATGGAACACTGCAATTAGTTAGTCTCAAAAATCAAGTTAAAAAATTAAGAGGTTTATTAAAAAATAAATCACCTGATAGAAATTTAGTAGATGAACTTATTCAAGAACGCAGACAGGAGTATTTAAGTGAATAAATATGTGTTAGATGCTTCTGCCTTTTTAGCTTATCTTAGAGATGAACTAGGAGCAGAAATTGTAGAAAATGCCTTGATTAATGGGTGTTATATCAGTATTATTAATTGGGTAGAGGTATTATCGAAAATTGTTGACTTAGGAGAATCCCCAGAGGAAATTATTAAACGATTGAGAGATGAAGGATTATTACAAAATAGTCTAGAAATTATTGCTTGCAATGAGGAAGATGCTATAACTATAGCTAAATTTCGAGTTTTAACTAAAAGTGCAGGATTATCCTTAGGAGATCGTGCTTGTCTTGCTTTAGGTAAACGCTTGAATTTACCTGTGTTAACAGCAGATAAAGTATGGACCAGTTTATCTCTGGGAATTACTATTACTTTGATTCGTTAAAGTTCATCATCATTTGACAAATACTTTTTAACAACTGAAAATTTGGAACTGCATTCAAAACAGGAATAAGGTGCGTTAATGAAATGTAACGCACCTTACAGGATTGGATATCACTAGAGATTAAAACCCACATTCCGCACTTTATGATTAAGTCGCAATAACGCCACCAAGAAAAACTGATTGAACCGACAAAATTTGTTGAGATTAGAGAATTTTTACATCTGACTTCACCAAGAATAATTTGACAGAAGCAAGGATCGCTCAAGTTAGACATGGTTAAACTAAAGTGACCTAATTTATTGGACACTTTTCGGGGAAAAAGTTTTTTCTGGGATTGACTTAAACTGAATTTGCTCAATTTGATTCTCAACTTACTTGGTAGTAATTTTGGCAATAAATCGAAAAATATTCAAGAATATCAAGAATCTCCTCAGTTAAATTACTGATGTGGCTTTGAGCATTAATCTTGACTAAATGAATCCCCTGTAAAATCTGAAATATCCATCTTAAAGTTGGTTTATCTGTGGCTTTACCAAGTTTATTTTTGACTTTTCCACCTTTCCTTTGTAGTTCCCCTCTTAACATTCTTTGTCCCAGACTATATACTAATAAGCATATTCCCATTAAAAAAAACCATTGTTTCTATCCTTTTTGGGGTTTTCACCAAGACACTATCTGCTAGAAATAAGGGGTCTTTAATGAATCTAAATCCTCGTTCACAAGATTGTTGTGCTTTATATTCATCAAGCATTTCTTCCGCCGATAGGTTTTCCTTGTCGAGAACAGGCGATAATAAATCTTCCTGCTCTTTCTGTTTCGGCTTTAATAATTTCAGCTATCACCACTACAATAAAATCACTACCATCAGGATTTACTCTCGGAAAATTTCCATTGCCTGACTACAGTTCTAAAGCTTCGTAGATGTATAATTTATTCAAAAAACCGACGGTGCTGAAGTGATAACTAGGTAAAGGGGGAGGGAACCATAATTCCGTTTGATAAACGCTGAAAATGACAAAATTCTTTCTAGTGGTGTTAGTGGCGATCGCTTCTTGTAAAAAAGGATGACCCGTATCCACCAACATTTTACAGTAACCCCGCAAGAGAGCCTGCACCTCGATGGAAGCTTGCGCCCGAGCGCAGACATTATCCTTAAGATAGCTAGTTAACCTCTGGGAAGCGTATTGTTCGTAATCTTGACGATTGGGGTTAGTTGTCAGCAATATCCCCGCAATTCCCCCTAAAACCACTCCTACCACCATTCCCCCTAACCGCGCCAATTTCATAAGCTCTCAAATCATCACTCACTTACCCTAACCATAGCCCGAATTAGGATAAAAAACCTGTTGTCAACGATTCGTTTTCTGGTATAGTAGATAGTTGTACGGCGAGCGTAGCCAAGTGGTTAAGGCAGTGGATTGTGGTTCCACCACTCGGGGGTTCGAGTCCCCTCGTTCGCCCTCTTTTTAAGGATCGCTGATGATTAGGCTTTGAGGGAGTCGATTGGCACTTACCCACTCAAATCCCCAATCAATTCGTTAACCTCAAAATAGTCTTTATGTACTGATAAATTTCGGTGAGAACGGTCAATGTGTTGGCTAGACTGTATTTGAGACAATTGAGCAAATTCTCGCTTCCAGAAAGGAGCGAACGGTGAGTAATTAGGGTTGGCTGAATAAATCTGAAAACCTTGTTGGGTAACACTTTTAGATCTTTTGTCAATCAAAAAGTACCGGATCTGGGAGTGATCGGGGCAAAATCCCTGGACTTTTTCCCTGAAAATTAGGTAATTGAACCCCTGAAAATGGGTAAAACCCCACACCCCACACCCCACACCCCACACCCCGCACCCTGTCCCCACGAAAAACTTTTTGCCGCAAACCCTACTTACCGGTTAAGACGGCACTGGAGAAGCGGAGTAGCGATAACGTGATAGTTTAGATCCGATCGGTAATGTGATATTGGGACAATAATGACCAAAGTAAATCCGAAGTTAATTATTCATGGGGGAGCGAGTTCCCTAGAGGACAAAGGTGGTTTAGAATCAGTCCGCGATTCTCTCCGGGGGATTGTTAAGAATATTTACAACCTCCTTGACAATGGTGCTAGTGCTGTGGAGGCGGTGACGAAAGGATGTATGTTACTGGAGGATGAACCGCGATTTAATGCCGGGACCGGTTCGGTGGTGCAATCGGACGGTCAGGTGCGAATGAGTGCAGCCTTGATGGATGGTCGTCACCAGCGTTTAAGCGGTGTCATTAACGTCTCGCGGGTACAGAATCCCATTAGCCTGGCTCAATTTCTCCAAAGTCAAGAGGATCGCATTCTCTCGGAAATTGGAGCTGCAGATCTGGCCCGAGAATTACAAATTCCCCTCTATGATCCCCTCACCGATTATCGGATTCAAGAATGGATGGAGGAAAGAAAGACGAATTTTAACCGTAAAATGGCCCGTTTATTCGCCGATTCGTCAGCGCAACGGGGAACTATCGGGGTAGTGGCTCTTGATCAGCAAGGAGACATCGCCGCCGGAACTTCTACCGGAGGGAAGGGATTAGAAAGAATCGGTCGCGTTAGTGACAGTGCCATGCCGGCCGGCAATTATGCGAATCCATGGGCGGGAGTAAGCTGTACGGGGGTCGGGGAAGATATTATCGATGAGTGTTTAGCCGCTAAGGTGGTTATTCGCGTCACCGATGGTTTTTCCCTCGCCGCTGCCGTGGAGAAATCCATGCGCGAATCCCAAACTAATGGTCGGGATCTGGGCATGATTTCCCTTGATCGTCAGGGGAATATTGTTTGGGGGAAAACGGCGGAAATTCTCTTGGCTGCCTATCACGACGGTCAGGCGATCGGTGATACCCTAGAATGGCACGGTGAAAATGTCGGTTTAATCGGTCATGTCGCCGTCGGATAGTGGAACAAACTGCGATCGAGCCTAGTCTTTTCGGTTAATCTGTACAAGATACTTCTTCTCGAAAATCTCCGTGTGGCAATACATTATTCCTATTTTTGACCCCGATGTGAAAAACTGGTCAGCCGAAGCGCGATTATTGCGCTGGATGACTTTTTTGTGGCTGTTAGTCGGGTTAGTGGTGCTTTTTTCCGCTTCCTACGCTCTGGCTGACAGTCGCTTTGATAACGGACTATACTATTTTATCCGCCAATTAATCTGGCTTTGGATTGGCTTAATTGGCTTTAATTTCCTGGTGCGATTGCCGATCGAGAAACTCCTCAAAATCGCACCCTGGATGATTTTATTAGTTTTAGGATTAATTTTGATCACTCTTATCCCCGGTTTGGGAACTAATATCAACGGTGCCACCCGTTGGATTAAAATCGGGCCGATTCTCTTGCAACCGTCGGAATTTATGAAACCGTTTCTCGTCCTGCAAGGGGCGGCGGTTTTCGGTGGTTGGCCGCGTTTAAATGTCAATCAACGGTTAACTTGGATCGCTATTTTTGGGCTAATTCTAGCGGGCATCCTCTTACAACCTAACTTGAGTACCACTGCTCTGTGTGGTATAACTCTCTGGCTGATCGCTCTTGCCTCCGGTCTGCCTTTATCCTACATGACCAGCACCGCTTTACTGGGTGTAACTATGGCCGTGGTTAGTGTTACTTTCCGCGAATACCAGAGAAAACGGATTTTGTCTTTCTTAAACCCCTGGCAGGATCCCCGGGGTGATGGTTATCAATTAGTGCAGAGTTTACTGGCGATCGGTTCTGGCGGAACCACCGGCAGCGGTTACGGTTTATCCCAACAAAAATTATTTTATCTACCCTTCCCAGATACGGATTTTATTTTCGCTGTCTTTGGCGAGGAATTTGGTTTTATTGGCGGTATTTTACTGTTAATCATGCTATTTCTCTACGCTACTCTCGCCCTGATCGTGGCGGTTAAATGTCGTCATCGCATCAAAAAATTAGTGGCGATCGGGGCGATGGTAATTTTAATCGGTCAATCCCTGTTAAATATCGGTGTGGCCACTGGTTCTTTACCCACTACCGGCTTACCTTTCCCTCTCTTTAGTTATGGCGGCAGTTCCAGTTTAGCCAGTCTCTTTTTAGCCGCCCTCTTAATCCGCGTGGCTAGGGAAGAAAATGACCCCGATCCGGTTTCCACCATTAAAAAAAGTCCTCAGAAAATTGTCTCGGTTTTCAGTCATCAGTGATGGATTGGGAATTATGAATTATGAAGTGGGGAAGTGGGGAAGCTGTCTCATCACCCTATCACCCCAAAACCCCCCGCAACGCGCAAGCAGTGACCCCCCTATCTCCTGATTCCTGACTCCTCACCCAATGTTCGACAAAGATAAGTAAAAATTATTGATTGACTCCAAAAACTTGAGAATATTTAAATTAACATTCCGCAATATTTACAAATTCTTAAGAATTAATTGAGAAAGATTTTTATTTAACAACGATGTTACAATGGTGACAGCGATTTGATAGAATTTCATAATGGGTTATTCTGTGCTTTTTTGGGTAGCAATGGTTGAAACCCTTGCCACACCTACAGGGTGATCCTAATTAAGACGGGTAAATCAGTCAATTTCACGGGCAACGATGATCTTTTTTTTGTGTAGTTTTATTGCAAAAAAAAAGTTTTTTTGACAAAAAGCACAAAGTATGATATTAGCCCAATGGACTTCTGGCTGCGAGTAATTATTGCAGAGAAGGGAAAGGGGAAAGGGGAGAAGGGAGAGGGGAGAAGGGAGAATAAATAGGGTTTGCGGCAAAAAGTTTTTTGTGGGGGCAGGGTGTGGGGTGTCGGGTTTGACCCATTTTCAGGTGGTCAATTACCTAGGGTGGGCGCCAAAAAGTTTTTCCTGGGGGCCGGGTGTGGGGTGTGGGGTGGGGGGTGTGGGGTTTTACCAGTTTTGAGGTGACCAATTACCTAATTTTCAGGGAAAAAGTCCCGGAATTTTCCCCCTGATCACTCCCATGCCGGGTACTTTTTGATTGACAAAAAGTCTAAAAGTCTTACCCAACAAGGTTTTTAGATTTATTCAGCCAACCCTACCTAATTTTCAGGGAAAAAGTACCTGAATTTTCCCCCCGCTCACTCCCAGGGCCAGTACTTTTTGATTGACAAAAAGTCTAAAAGTCTTATCCAACAAGGTTTTGATACTAAATCCGTTGAGTATAAGCTACTGATGAGGACAGGCACTCATGCAAAAGGGGGAATAAATAATCAGTCTTTAATAACCGGATTTAGTATTAGATTTATTCAGCAAGCTCTAATTAAAGATTTTCTTAAGATTTCTGGCCATAGCCGCTCCCCGCTCCCATGCAGTCTCAACCAGAGTTTTAGGCTTAACCGAGCCGTATTACCCCGCACCCCAGGGGAACTGTAGCCAATTTTGTCGGCAAGGTGCGAACTAACCCCCGTTCCCCGTTCCCCGGGCAAACCCTAGAAATCATCGGGAATAATCCATTGGGTCGGTTGCGTCAGTTTTTTTAGTCTAGCGGCTTCTGCCATTTCTAGCATCTTTTCCAAAGAAGTTTCGGCAATGAATTTGGCTGCTTGAGCGGCATGAGCTTGATTGGGGCATTTATCGCCTAAAATACAACCATTTAGGCAATCTACAGCACAATTTACCTGTTTTTCCATAAAAATTCTCTTTTTCTGACTAGATTTGGCCTTTATATTTTAACCCAACTTTTTTTCAATAAAGCAAAATTAATTACACCAAATCCGTTTTTAATAGTGCGATTAACTCCCAAGTTATGGATTGTTTCTCCCCGCTTGCTGCTAGACCGCTCCCCACTGACCCCTCTCGACTTTCCTATACTTTTTAAACAGGATTTAGTCGGACACATCTTGCTAATCCTTTTGCCGCTCTCAACCCTAGCTAAGTAATTATGCCAGTTAAGAAAGCGGCACGCTTAACCTTTCCCTAACCCATAAATTGCTATATATTTTAATTGTGTGAGGAGTGAGAAGAAAGCAAAGTCCTTGGGGTCGAAACACGGCAAGACTCCCGAGGGCTTTTCCATGTCTAGGGAACAATTGTCAGTCATGAACCAGCCTCAAGAGCGAGAACCTTTTGCCAGTTTAGTTTTATATCATCTCTTTAAATGGTCGATCGTTAGCCCAACCCTACACGGCTATTTTCGCGGTCGCGTTTACGGAGTGGAAAATGTCCCCCGGCGTCATCCTCTGATTATCGTCTGCAATCACGCCAGTTACTTCGATCCACCCCTATTATCCTGTGCCGTGCGCCGTCCCGTAGCTTATATGGCTAAAGAAGAATTATTTACCATCCCGATTTTAAAACAGGCGATCGCTCTTTATGGGGCCTATCCCGTCAAACGCGGCAGTGGTGATCGGGGGGCAATTCGGGCGGCGATGGGAGCATTAGCGGCGGGCTGGGCAGTGGGATTGTTTCTGGAGGGAACGCGCACCGAGGACGGATTGATCCATCAACCAAAACTAGGCGCGGCGATGATTGCCGCTAAAGCGGGAGTTCCCCTGTTACCGGTCAGTTTGTGGGGGACAGAAAAGATTTTTCAAAAAGGTTCTTCTTTTCCCCATAGTATCCCCTTAACTATTCGCATCGGGGAAGTGCTGCCGCCACCGATTTCTAACAAAAGAGAAGCTTTACAGGCAGTTACCGAGCGCTGTGCCGAAATTATTAACGGATTACACGCCCTCGGACGCTAACTAGGGTCTGCGGCAAAAAGTTTTTCTTGGGGACAGGGTGTGGGGTGTGGGGTGTGGGGTGTAGCGTGTGGGGTGTGGGGTGTGGGGTGTGGGGTGTTGGGAGAATAAATAGGGTCTGCGGCAAAAAGTTTTTCCTAGGGGCAGGGTGTAGGGTGTGGGGTGTGGGGTGTGGGGTTTTACCGATTTTGAGGGGGTCAATTACCTAATTTTCAGGGAAAAAGTCCCTGAATTTACCCCTGATCACTCCCATATCTGGT
>NZ_JAPZRB010000185.1:0-2939 GCF_027531105.1 Microcystis sp. LE18-22.4A | reverse complement strand
CTCTGCTCTTTCTTCTTCTTTAAGAGCTTTTTGTAAGTTTTTCTTTTCTTCTAAGTCTAGGAAATCTTTGGCTGGCATAAGTAGGATTTTTCTCAAGTTACTATTTCTATTTTAGGTGGTTTAAGTGCGTTTTAGCTTATTAACCAATCTCAAAAGAACCGAGGAAGCGTTGCTTGAAAAAGCAGCCCCAGTACCTTGAATAATCAGTGTATCTAAGCTACTACCATCGGCGCTGATGGTGAAGACATTGCCACTGTAGCTACCAGAAAGGTAGTAGTTTGTACCAGAAACCAGACTAGAAGTTAAAACCCCAATCCCGGATATTGCAGAACTCGAAGAATCCAGAGCAAGTATATCTCCTAGGTACCAGCGGTTCGGTCTAACCGTGTATTAGACACCTCCAAAATTCAGGCTAGATTGAGGTTAATTGCTGGAGATGTCTATTGTACTGTCAGAGAATCAGGAGCCACCCAAGACCCATTGGGTCGCTACCTCAGTTTCCCCCCACGGGAACTGCCTGACTTCAGCGGCGACAAAGTGGGAAGCCAGACTTTCAATCAGTTTAACCAGAGTGGAATCAGTCACCACGGCAACCTTACTGACGTACTTGTGATGGTCGCGTATCAGCCGGAAATGAGCAACCAAGGCACCAAAACTCTCCCAACCAGTGAACGTGGGAACTTCGATGATTACGCCAGCAAGGCCACCAGTGGCTTCAATGTGGGGGTCCACTGCCTCCGCAATCTTGATGAAATCTTCCGCCGCAAGTGCAGATGTAGGTTGCATATAGAGAATGCTATGCGCGGCATCCAAATTATAATCTATCATAGTTTGCCTCTCCCAAATGGTCGAAGTCTAACTATATGCTATCACAAATAGACGGTTTCACCAGAATTACTAGACGAGCTATAATCCCGAAATTGTAGCTTATAAACTCTTCACTTTGGCAATGAAAATCTTTCAGCCAATCCTCTCGTTTCATTCCTTGAGGAGACAGATGATCAAATACTCTTCCCCTCACTTCTACCCCATAGTGTTTTCCATTGATCGTAATTGATTGATCGATCATTCCCCACGCAATCGCTGATGAGATAATCTTGATCATGATAGCGCGTTTTCAGTTCGATCACTTTTCCCTCAATTTCGTTGTCTGTTAGCTACTGCACATTAATAAAGCTGGAATTGACTGACAATATTGCCAATTTCTTGATCAATTTGGGAATCGGTTAACTTAACCACTCTCTCACTCCCAAAGGAAAGCTGGTATCCCTAGTCTATCAGCTAGTTGGTGCGGGGCGATCTCGCGTAGCGAGTGCCTTCGGCAGTGCTTTTTGTTTTATGATCGTTAATGAAAGTAAGAAAAACAATAAGGAAGTAGGGGCAGTAGCATGAACGACCAAAGTGCTGTAGATATTGAGCAATTCCTAGAGTATTTAGAAACCTCAAAAGACGGCTGATGACGTGCCTCCTGAAGAAATTGAAGTAGGAAAGAAAGCCTATCAGGAATATTTAGAAGGGCGCGATCCTGGCAAGTCCTTAGTAAAGTTAAAGGCTGAGTTAGGATGTGGCGTTACATAATCTTAAAACCAGCCGAGCGTTATCTAAAACGGTTACAGCCCCGCAGCCAAGAGCGCATCTTGAATGAACTGGATAAATTGCTGCTTAGTCCTACCTACTCACAATCTTAGTTCATCTCTTCCGTAAAGGGGTGGGCTGTTCACAACCGATTCGGTTCTGCGGTTTCTTTATAGAGATTAAGAAGGAAATATAAAGATTTATTAAATTGTAGCTTTTAATACAGTTGTGGGGGGGGGAGTGTGTATTGTTCTGTTATCTGCCTTCTGTCTTGGGTTGGGCTGTTGCTTGACCTGGCTGCGAGGGGGGCGATCGCACTTAAAATATTTAGCAAAAAAGAGAAGTTAGAATGCTCAAAAACTTAGCCTCCGTTTCTACTCTAGTCATTCCTTTTTTATTTTTTCCGACTCAAGCTCAAGCGAGCGTTGCTTTACAAAGCTTTACGGGTGGTTCTCTGTTCACAGATGTTAATGGAACGAACATGACGGTGGGATGGTCATTTACCGCTAATGACAATCTCTCGGTAACTTCTTTAGGGTTATGGGATGAAACTCCGGCAGACCCTTTAGCCCAAACTCATCAGGTTGGTTTATGGAGTTCAACTGGAACTCTGCTCGGTTCCGCTACTATTCAAACCAATAGTCCATTAACCGGTAGCTTTCGCTATGCGGCGATCGCACCAGTTGCTTTAACCAGCGGGTTAACCTACTTTCTGGGTTCAGAAATTTCTAACCCTTTTTCAGATCAATATACAAGTTCTGCTAGTTCGATCGTCACAGCCCCAGAAATTACCTTTTTAGGAGCGGCACGTAGCAATTCGGCTGGTGGTTTCTCTTTCCCTTCTATCACTGCCTCTGTCAATGGCCGTTTCGGTCCTAATTTTCAGTTTCAAGTTGTCTCTGCATCTGTTCCAGAACCAACCTCAACCCTCAGCTTCCTAGCTCTCGGCACTCTCGGCGCGGCTTCAACCCTCAAACGCAAACTTAAGCCATAAAAGTCGGCTAAATTGCCCACCAAAAACACAATAAATCACCCTTCATTCAGTCAGTTGAGGGGGTTTTATTTTTTTCCTTTATTAACTTGATTAAATAGGGCTTGCTGAATAATGGTAAAACCCTTTGAAAATAAGGCTTTTGACCTGTTAAAATCCGATGTTCATGCTGCGAAAATCGGATTGAGACCCTCAAAAACCTTGCATTATCCTTCTTGTAGTACATAAACTGGTACAAAAAGAGAGGGCAACAAAGCCTGAAACGACCGGCTACTGACGACCGGCTACTGACGACCGACTCCTAACCCCACCAACAAACTTTTTGCCGCCAACCCTAAATACCTTAAGAATCGAGGGCGATTGCACTATAGCA
>NZ_JAPZRB010000432.1:0-2707 GCF_027531105.1 Microcystis sp. LE18-22.4A | reverse complement strand
TTCTCGGCTGGTGAGAGAGAGTCTATCTTTCTCTAAAAAAATGGAGAATCACGTTGGGGAACCCTTTGGTATTTTATCCATGACTACAATGCACAGCAAAGCAAAGGATTAAGCCGCCATCACTACTACCGAATCACCACCAGGCTATTTTAAATAGATACCATGTTTGGACAAATTCCCAAATTATTCTCAAGCCTCAAGCTATACTGGCATAATAGATGCGGTCTAATACAGTTATCCCTTGACTATTTGATTAATGATGAACAACCAACAAAACGGGGCTTTGAAAACCCAAAGCCAAGGAAATCTACCAGTTTTTGCTCAACCGGCTTTTATCCCCTCCCCGACGCAGGAAGAAGAGGAACTCAACCTGCGTCAAGTCTTTTCTGTGGTCAAGCATCGCTGGTGGATAATCGCTGGCATCACCCTAGGGGTGACAGGAGCGATCGCTACTTGGACTTCCTTAAAAACCCCTATCTATCAAGGTAGATTCCTGCTGCTCATCGGTCAACCGATTGAGCAAAATAAAAGTTCTTCCAGACTGGCAGCCCAAGATATCCTACCTCAGTTAGGTGGTGAAGACATCGATTATGATACCCAAATCGCTGTTTTAACCAGTCCTCAACTCCTTAACCCCATCCTTAGTAAAATAACCCCTAAGTATCCTGATTTTACCTACAGTGATTTAATTAGTGAAACTGGCAAATCTGATCTCAAAATTAGTCAATTAAAAGAGACGAAAGTTTTAGAAATTTCCTATCAAGATGCGGAACCGGAAAAAATTAAGCTGGTTTTAGATAATTTAGCCCGTCATTACCTAAACTATAGTTCTCAGGAACGGAAGACCGAAATTAATCAAGGCTTAGATTTTGTTAACGCTCAATTGCCCGTGCTGCGGGAACGAGTTAATTCTCTACAAAAACAAATGCAGCAATTCCGGCAGCAATACAATTTCCTGGATCCCGATAAAGAGGCGACTCGTTTATCACAACAGTTAACCACTACTGAACAAGATCATCGGGCAGCCCAAGTCGCCCTTAACGAAATTAACTCTCGCTATCAAGCTTTACAGCAACAGGTGGGATTAGAGCCTAATCAAGCAATTATCGCTACTTATCTCAGTGAATCTCCCGGTTATCAAGATTTGCTCAAGCAGTTGCAAGAAGTGGAAGTGGAATTGGCGAAACAATCGGCAGTTTTTGCCAAGGATAGCCCGATAATCGCCACCCTAGAGGAAAAACGGGCTAATTTACTGCCCCTACTGCAAAACGAAGCCCAGAGAACCCTAGGGGAAAAACTGCCCCAGACAGTGGGTAATTCCCCGGCTTTGGTGTCACAGAGCGCTTTGCGGGTAGAATTAACCCAGCAATTGGTGGAAGCCGCTAACAGTCGCCAAACCCTAGAAATTAAGGTAGAATCCCTTGCCCGGGCCCTCGAACAACAGAAAGCCTCGGTCAAAAATCTGGCGGTTTTAGCCCGTCGTTATACGGATTTGCAGCGAGAATTGGAAATTGCCACCACCAGTCTCGGCCGTTTTCTGGAGGAACAACAAAAACTCCAACTCAAGGTGGCACAACAGGTCGTCCCTTGGCAACTAATTTCCCCACCAGAAGTAGGGGAGAACTTCGTTTCCCCTAAACCCGTGCGAAATCTGGCTTTAGGGGTTATCGGTGGTCTGTTACTAGGCCTAGGGGCGGCCTTTTTAGCTGAAAGATTAGACCCCGTTCATCACAGTGCAGATGAACTAAAAGAAGATACCAAACTACCCCTTTTAGGCGCAATTCCTTGGCAAAAAGACCTCGGTACGATCGAAAAAGTGATCACCGCCGCCCTACCCCAGTTAACAGTCGGCGATCGCAAAATTACTATCCCTAATAGTACCCCAAAATCAGCCAACGAAAACCCCTACTACTATAATTTCTCCCCCTTCTCGGAGGCTTTCCACACTCTTAACACCAATATTCGCCTCCTCGGTTCCGATTCCCCCCTCAAGTCCCTCGTGATTAGTTCCTTATCACCGGGAGATGGTAAAACCACCATGGCAATAAATATCGCTAAGGCTGCCGCTCGTATGGGGCAAAGAGTCTTACTGGTGGATGCCGACCTGCGACGACCCCAGATTCACCAGCGACTTAATCTCGATAACGACCACGGCCTTAGTAATGTCCTCGCCGAGGGTCTCGATTGGAACGAGGCCGTTCAATCCCTACCCCGCTACGAGAATTTATCGATTCTTACCGCCGGTTCAATTCCCCCGGATCCCACCCGCTTGCTTTCTTCCCAGAAAATGCAGGAGATGATCTCGCAATTACAGCAAGACCACGCCTTCGATCTAATTATCTACGATCTACCTCCTCTCGTCGCTTTTGCCGATGCGAAAATTCTCGCCGCCATGGCCACTGGCCTAATTCTCGTCACCAGATTGGGCAAAACCGACCGCTTTGCCCTGAAAAATCTGCTCGAAGACCTGAGATTATCCCACATTTCCGTATTAGGTTTAGTGGCTAATAATGTTAGTCGGAAAGACCACAATTATCGTTACTATGGCCATTACTACGGCAAAAGATAATTAGGGCTTGCTGAATAAATCTAAAAACCTTGTTGGATAAGACTTTTGGACTTTTTTCCCCTCAAAAAGTACCAGATATGGGAGTGATCAGGGGTAAATTCAGGGACTTTTTCCCTGAAAATTAGGTAATTGACCCCC
>NZ_JAPZRB010000563.1:0-2084 GCF_027531105.1 Microcystis sp. LE18-22.4A | reverse complement strand
CGGCTCTTCGGGAATTGTTATGCAAATAATTAACTTAAAATAAAATTCGATGAGAGTACCTACGCCCAAAAGTAGCTGAAACTCATATAGGGAAGGACTTAAGGCACAAACAGGTTAATACCAAAAGATAGACAATTGAGTTAAGATTTGATATAATAGCCAAAAACGAGAGGCTCTTCGTTACTCTTTATGCTAAATCAACAGACAAGATGCCAAGACAACATACTTCTAACCCAAAAATTCCGAAAGTTTCTAAAGCCATAGCCTCTTCGTTTTATTAGTTTAAGTTTATTGTTGATTCCCTCGACCACCCCATTCGTTGTCCTTCGCTCAAAATAACTAATGATTTCTCCAAACCAGGGCTCTTCTCTACTTTGTGTGATAAGCACTGATTATCATTCGTAGGAGTCTTGCTAGGCAAGGCTTTGAAGACTATATTTCTATAAAATTATCCCTATTCTTCTTCCCTCCACACAGAAACCAGAAGAGCCCAAAATCGAACAAACTATCGTAAACAGCAGGAAAAATCGGCAACAGGGGAGAAGTCATGACATTAACTGCAAAGGTTTATTGCTAACAGTTTTAGCCCAACAATCCCCAATTTTTCAAGGGTGCTATCACAAAAATTAACATTTATTACAAGAAAACGGGTTTCTCGTAATGTTCACTACCCGATGAAATTGCTATGGTAAAATGTCCATAATAGACAAGAGAGAATTTACTTATGAGTGTAGCCGACGAAATTTACAAAATCGTGAAATCAATGCCTGAAGATCGAGCGAATAAAATTTTGGATTTTGCAAAGTTTTTGCAAGCTAAACCAGAGTTAGAAGATAAGCCATTAGATTTCCGCGATGCGGCAGGATTGGGGCAAGAAATGTGGCAATCAATTGATGTAGATGCTTATATTCAGCAGGAGCGATCATCATGGGAATAGTTTTACAAACGGGAAATATTGTATTTTTAGATACGGCTCCTTTTATTTACTTTTTCGAGCAACATCCCATCTTTTTTCCTTATATGGAAAAGTTATTTTATGATGTCTCCATTTATCAGGTTAAGGTTATCACTTCGATGATCACTTTTATCGAAATTGTTACCCATCCAGCAAGGATAGGTAATCAGGAGTTGGTAGAACAATACCGGACATATTTCACCCGTTCGAGCCAAATTACTCTGTTACCAATCGATTTATCTATTGCTAATGAGGCGATCGCTCTTCGTACCCAATACACTCTCAAAACACCCGATGCGATTCAACTAGGAACAGCGATCGCATATTCAGCAACCTACATTATCACTAATGATAGGCAATGGAAACAGTTAACTCATCAAAATGTATTGCTAGTAGATGAAATGTAGCGAATCAGTTCTGGAAATGAATGATTTTACCTCTCCCCCTAACCCCATCTCCTCGTAGGAGAGGGGGAATTGCGACTCCTGCGAGGAGATGGGGAAATACACTGATAACTGTTAACTGTTAACTGAAATTCATACCTGAAAATGACAATTTTACAGGGTAATTAAAGTATTTAACCAATTGATTAAATCTTCAACCGTAGAGAAATCGAATAAAGCTTCTCCTAATACTTCGACATCATCAATACTTAACTGCATGATTTTAGTTTCCAATGAAGGATTAATCTCCCCTAACTTGCGTTTAAGTTGACGAAGAATCAATGTCTTTTCCCGTTCAATACCCCGTTCAATACCCCGTTCAATACCTTGTTCAATACCGCGTTCAATACCTTGTTCGATACCGCGTTCAATACCTTGTTCAATACCTTGACGCATCCAACTGGTGGTAATTTGCATAACTCCCTCCTGTACGGGTTGACTAAATGTGCTAATCTCTTCTTGAAATTGTCTCTCTTCCACTGGATTTAGATTGAGATATGTATCAATAAATCCAGAAATTAATTGCATTTTTGCAGGATTTAACTTTAAAGTAATTAACAAGCGCAGACATTCCGCTTTTACCTTGGCTCGCTCTTTCTCGGCAATGTTCATCTTCGCCATCAAAGCTGAAGCAACCGGATTCGGTTGATTAAGAAAATCTCGCCAATTTAATCGATTTAACTGCA
>NZ_JAPZRB010000631.1:0-5343 GCF_027531105.1 Microcystis sp. LE18-22.4A | reverse complement strand
CCCACATTCCGCACCCTCAACTGTCACATAAGCTGTCCCCCTCCAGAGACTTGAGTAAAAATACTTATCTGGTGAAGGTTTTCTCGGTGGCCGCTAGGGGGAGCTTGAGACCCCTAATTATGAAAAAATAGGAATTGTTGGAAAACTTAGGCAGTGGGCTGTTCGACCATGAATCAATCAACAGAAATTGAAGTCAAAAATCTAGACCATCTGGGATTAGTAGCCGGAATTATCGATGAAATAGGAATCGTTGAAATTATCAACGAACAAGTCTCAATTGAGCGAGGAGAAATTGTCACAGCGGGGCAAGTCGTGAAAGCAATTATCCTGAACGGATTGGGATTTGTCTCCCGGGCCTTGTATTTATTTCCTCAATTTTTTGAAGATAAAGCAACCGAACATTTGCTGGGAGAGGGCATCGAACCAAAACACCTGAATGATGATAAAATTGGTCGAGTAATGGACAAACTTTATCAACTGGATGTTTCGGGGATTTTCCTACTCATTAGTTTAGCAGCCGTGAAAAAATTTGGTGTAGCAACCGAGAATTCCCATTTAGATTCGACTTCTCTATCAGTAGAAGGAGAATATAACAAGGAATACCCAACAGTAGAAATCCTGAAATCAGGAGCAGTGGGAGAAGAAATTGAAACCAGACAACAGCCAATAAAAATTACCTACGGATACTCCCGCGACCGACGACCTGACTTAAAACAATTTATGATTGACTTAATCGTAAGTGGGGATGGAGATGTACCTTTATTCCTGAAAGTAGGGGACGGAAATGAAGCGGACAAAGCGGTTTTTGGTCAAATCGCCCGAGAATTTCAAAAACAAGTTGACTTTGACAGTTTAATAGTCGGCGATAGCGCCCTCTATAGCAAAGAGAATTTAAAACTAATGAGAGAAATGCGTTGGTTATCTCGAGTCCCCTTCAGCATTAAAGAGGCTCAAGAGTTAGTCGATAGCATCTCAGAAAAAGAGTTAACCGATGCAGAAATACCGGGTTATTCCTGGCGGGAAACCATCTCTAACTATGGGGGGATAGAACAAAGATGGTTGCTAGTTGAAAGTCAAGCTAGAAAAGAATCAGACTTGAAAAAATTAGAGAAAAAAATCGAGCAAGAAAAGAATTCTGCCCAAGAAAAAATCCGCCAACTATCCCGAAGAGAATTTGAGAATAGAGCGGTGGCGTTGGCGATAGCCAAAGGATTATCTGACTCCTTAAAATATCATCAGTTAACGGAGATTAAAGTCAATCTCATTCCGCCTGAGTCTCAGCAGTCAAAACTCAAATCAAAAGACGATTTACCCTCTCAAAGCTATCAAGTTCAAGCCGAATTAGAGTTGAATTTGCCAGCGATTGAGAGGCTAAAGAAACGAGCAGGACGATTCGTTTTAGCAACTAACGATTTGGAGAAAAAACGATTAAGCAGTGAGGATATACTCAAAAAATATAAGGGGCAACAAGCTCCAGAAAGAGGATTTTCTTTTCTCAAAGACCCCGGCTTTTTTGCCGACAGTGTCTTTCTCAAATCTCCCCATAGAATCGAGGTCATGGCCATGCTCATGGGCTTGTGCCTGTTGGTTTATACTATTGGCCAAAGACAACTTCGTCTGAATTTAAAACAGCAGGAGACGGGACGGAAAAATCCGTTGGGTAAGTTAACCGACCGACCAACATTACGCTGGATATTTCAGAACTTTCAAGGGATTCATCTCCTACGTATTCAAGACAATCAAAAGATTAGCAACTTAACGGATGAGAGGCGCAACATTTTGAGATTTTTTCCCAAACCTTGCCAGGAATATTATCTCTTATCTTGACCAGATGGATTGACTTCAAGGGGTGACAAAACTTAAGCACTACTCGAACATCTCGACGCTAGATGTTAAGTCTGATTGCCCAGCCATTCTCAACAAGCACTGTTTATTGAGAATGACCGGGGGAACTCTGAAATTTTCGGCTTAGTTGCCGGCAGCTTGCCGCCAACTCACTCCTCTAGATAAGTATTTTGACTCACGCCCCTTCCTCTTTTGAGACGTTGTGACACTTAGGGTGCGGAATGTGGGGTAGAAAATTGCCGTTTTTTTGTCACTGATGCCATTTTTCAAAAGTAATCGCAGAGATGGTTAATTTCCCTTACCCCCACAACCAAAGGGAGAGGGGAGTAAAATGCCGGCTCTCTTATTCTTTGTGTGATAAGTTTAACTTATATAAGACCGATCAATCTTTGTGTCCTTTGTGTCTTTGTGGTTCGTTCCATTTGGTCACCAGCAGGAATGTATTTTAGAATACATTTTACCCACCAAACCCAAGAGAGTAAAATGCCTGCTACGAATAAAGGAAAATACTATGATTACTGTTTACTGATCACTGTTCACTGATAACTGAAAGGTCTCCTGTCTTCAGGTTAAGATTCCCAAAAAAAGGCTATTCTTTACCTTATATTCCTCGGCAGAAATTTGATGACTCCCTTGTTAGTTCACACTTACCCTTCTCTTGTCAAGGGTATTTTAATTAAACGTTACAAACGCTTTTTTGCCGATATACAATTGGACAACGGAGAATTAATTACGGCCCATTGCGCTAATACCGGACCGATGACAGATGTATGCGTAGAAGGTCAACCGGTTTATCTTTCTCGCAGTGATAACCCGAAGCGAAAATTAGCTTATACCTGGGAGATGATTCAACTGGGGGAGACTTGGGTGGGAGTTAATACCAATCTTCCTAATCAGGTGGTGAAAAATGCCCTGTTGCAAGGAGTTTTTCCCGATTTGGTCAAAAATGACACCGAAGTGCGATCGGAAGTGGCCTACGGTCAAAATAACGGCAGTAGAATTGATTTTCTGTTGACCCATGGGGATAATTCCCTCACCTATATTGAGGTCAAAAATACCACTTGGAATCAGGGAGAAACGGCACTTTTTCCCGATACTGTCACCACGCGAGGACAGAAGCATTTACAGGAATTAATGGCTTTATTGCCGGCAGCGGAGGCGATTATGCTCTACTTTATTAATCGGGGTGATTGTGACCGATTTGCTCCGGGGGATAGTAAGGATACTAAATACGGGCAGTTATTGCGTCAAGCAGTGGCTAAAGGAGTCAAGGTTTTACCCTGTCGCTTCCAAGTGACACCCACGGGAATTTATTATTTAGGTTTAGCAGAATTGCAGCTGTGAAACGAGTAGTTGAGAGCGGCCGGCTTTTGACAAAATCCCCCGAACCGCAACTGACCTTTAAAAACCTAGAGACACAGTTACCTGTGCCTCTACGGGGGATTTTTGTCGATACATATTTGAGGTAATTTGTCAAGGTTTTTGATAACTAAATTCCGTGGCGCATTTTCTCTAATTTCTGCTGCACCTGAGCATCGAGAGAATGGAATAAAAAACGCCCTTTGGGACTTTGAGAAGAACTCTGGGATTTTCTCAGACGACGACCGGTTAAATCCACCTCGATTTCGAGACGTTGAGCGGAAATCCACTGGGCCCCATAACCCATAACGGTCATTTTTTGGGCATTATCAGAAGTAGCGACGATAATGCGTCCGATAGCTGGGGCGCGATCGTGCCAAAAATCGGCGCAGGTTTTCTCGATATAGGTGTCGGCGGTTTGAGCGTGAGCGGTAAAATAAACCGATAAATGGTTAGTGTAGCGTTCTTGGCTGCCGGGGGTATCTTGAAGGTAGGAATCGAAGACGATTTGGGTTTGATAACCCTGGTGGTGGGTGTAACCGATTAGGGTTTCAATTAACTTGTCTCGCGCCGGTTCGAGACCGTGGCGATCGCTAATTTTTTTCAGGGACGGCCAAGCGCCGATGACGTTGTAGCCGTCAACCAGCAGAAGGGAACGATCAGAAGAATTAACCATGGCTTTGAGAGTAATTGGTGTGGCATTAAGGGCAGTTCTAAAAAACAGCATCCTAATGATATTAACAAAAAATTTAAGATTCAACCGCCGCACTTGCCAATAATCTCGCTTTTAAGTCTAGGGGATTTCCCCGATCCGTTACCTTGCCCCCCTCTAACAAAAATGCCCCATCGCTGTAATCCAATTCCTCCAGGCGATGCGTCACCCAAAGGGCCGTAATCCCCCGGTTTTTGACCAATTTCTGCACTTGAGAGACTAATTCTAACTGAGTATCCCCATCCAAAAGGGCGGTGGGTTCATCAAAGAGCAAAACCTCGCAATGACGAGCTAAAGCCCCCGCAATGGCGATTCTTTGCTTTTGTCCGCCACTGAGAGCATAGATCGGTCGTTTTTCCATTTCTAATAAATTCACCGCCCCTAGGGATTCCCGCACCCGCGCCCGAATTGCCGGCGTGGATAAACCCTCGGATACCAACCCAAAAGCCACATCTGCCCCCACTGTTGGCATCACTAACTGATGGTCGGGATTTTGAAAAACAAAACCGAGGGGGTTAGGTATCTCTATTTCCCCGCGACTAGGTTTTAATAATCCCGCTAAGAGCCGCAGCAGGGTTGATTTACCGCTGCCATTTGTCCCCAACAACATCCAAAATTCTCCTCTGGGAACTTGCAAAGAGCAGCCATTTAATACTGATTTCCCATTCGGCCAGCTAAAGCAGAGGTCTGTTACTTTTATAGTCATGAATTATCAGTTATCAGTTATCAGTTATCAGTTATCAGTTATCAGTTATCAGTTATCAGTTATCAGTTATCAGATTTGAGTTTTTAAGTGTGCAGTATTAAATAGAAGTTTCCTACTGTCTTTTTACTGCTCACTGATTACTGTTTACTGATTACTGCTCACTGATAACTGATTAAAGAACTATTCTGTGGCTAAAGCGACAAACCCCGGCGCTCTACCAGTGGAGGCAGCCCCGGATTTTTGTGAAACAATCACCGCACTGATCTGATCGCTCAAAACCGCCACCTTTTTATCGGTTTGTTTTTCGCAGGTTAATTCTAATAATTCTGGATTTGGCGATCGCATAGCGTTAATAATTGTTTGATACAAAGCGTCTGCTGCTGCTTCTTCCTTGCGCTGCACGGAAATGGGGATGGGCGAGAGTTTCAGGGTAATATCGATCGAATACATAGTTTAGCGTTCCCTTCCAAAAAACAAGTCAAAAACCATTGTATAGCAGGGCTTGGGTGTTGGGGTTTTAGGGTATTAGTGATCAGATGTGGGTTTTCAGTTCACTGATTGCTGTTCACTGTGCAGATAACCCTAGTGGGACTTAAACAAATTTCAAGCCCAAACAAAGCCTAAACTGGCTTTGTAAGCGGCAAACACATCCCGATTCTCGGTCAGCCACTCAAAGAAACGGAAAGACATCGCTGTCCGAAAAGCTGCCAAGGCTTCCACA
>NZ_JAPZRB010000479.1:0-1010 GCF_027531105.1 Microcystis sp. LE18-22.4A | reverse complement strand
GTCATTCATCAATTACCAGTAATTGAAGACACCTTATGGTTGAGGGTATTAGGTAAAGGAGGAACTCAAAAACGAGCAGTTGAAGAGTTAGTTGAACTGCCAGAACGCAATCCTTTTCGAGAGAATTTATTAGAAATTCTGGCCAACTGGCGCAAGAATTTAGAATTGAGAGATAATTTAAGTACCGAAGAACAGGAGGACATCATGAACTTATCACCAGCTTATTTACAACAACGGGAAGAGTGGAAAATAGAAGAACGTCACTCTATGATAGCCAGTCTTCTGGAAGGACGCTTTGGCAGCCTAGATTCGGAATTATCTGGTCTGGTGGAACGGATCGCCCAACTTCCTATCTCGGAACGCACCGGATTGCTTCTTTCTTTGGCAAATTTATCCCGTGAAGAACTACTACAAAGATTCAGGGAAAATTAAAACTCCAGCCTGCCCAAGCCATGAAGAATCATCCCTAAACCCTGATGGTAGTTTGTCCGCGGAAATCACTGTCAAGGTCAAGTCCAGCTTTAACACAGACGCTCCCCTGTCTAGACAGCAAGTAAAGAGTGCGTGGAGAAGTTGACCCAAAGTGCGATCTCGAAGAGACTCGTTTCGCAGTGCGCCAATTGGCTCGCTCAAACCCTAATCAATTCCATAAACATTCAGGTAGAACGCTCAATGCGTTTGCTAGACTGTATTTGAAACAATGTATCAGTGTTCGGTTCGAGAAATAAGCGAACGGTGAAATGTCAGGAATAATCTACGGTCTATTTGAAATTGTAATTAATTGCAACCCTGATTCAGAGGAGACTCAAGAATGTGTTGGAGCGCGGAAGTCTCGACGGTTTTCAGTATCCTCGATGTCACGGCAATAGCAGTCCTTTGTTTCCGCAATCAAAAACGTGATCGCTACTATGCCCTAGCCGCCGCACCGATCGCCTGGCAGGAACTCTGTCAAATATTCCTTTGGCTTAATATGGGGACGGACAGTTCCACTTGTAACGACATCAACGTCG
>NZ_JAPZRB010000034.1:0-1133 GCF_027531105.1 Microcystis sp. LE18-22.4A | reverse complement strand
TAAAAGACTGGCTACTGCATTTTTCTTTTCTTTGCCCAAATCCTCTAATTCCTCGATTAAATGTTCTAAGTCTAGCTGTTGAAATTGATGATTTCTAAGCAAGCTAATGGTTTCTCCTAGCCATTGAGAGTCATCAAGCTCGTAGAGTTGTTTTAATTGATGAACACCTAGCATAATTGATTATCTCCGTCTTGATTTTGTTTAATTTAGATTACTCTAACTAGATTGATGTTTGAGCGTAGCTATTCCTAATTGCAAAACCTCTAAAACCTTGGCTAAATCACCGGCTAGTAAAGCATCTCTATCTAACCATAATCCAGGGAATATCTGAGAACAAATTATCCCTTCTGAGTTCGGTTCAAGTTTAATATATTCTTCATTTGTTAACCTAAACCAATCAAATTCTCCATCGTCAACTCGCCAGACTAGATATTCTTGCACTTGGTTACGGCGATAAACATTAAGTTTTTGATGTAAGTCAAGGGAGACGGTACTCGCTGCAATTTCGACGATTAACTCTGGCGCACCTTCGACATAACCATCCTCACTAATCGTTGATTGTCCACCATTTTTAATTCTTAATAGTGCATCGGGTTGAGGTTCATTGTCTGCATCAAGACGTACCGTACAATTATCGCCTAATTGCAGATTGGGAGTAAAGGCTTTATAGACACTTAGCCAACCTATAATATCAGCATGGGGTTCACCATGGTTCTTAATTCTGAGAGGAGAAGCCATAATATAAACAATTCCTTCAATCAGTTCTGCCTTTTTCAGCTTTGGCATAGCCTTATATCTACGCTCAAATTCACGACGAGTAAGCTTATCCCCATTTTCTAGGCGTGGAATGGTTAATTGAGGAGAAATTGTTGTAGTTGCTATCATCTAGGGATTTCCTCTAAATAATTGCGGAGGTTGGTCGTCATTTTTCCCTTTAATTGAGTACGGAAGTTATAAATTTCTTCCTGCCAATTAATTGTGTTATATTCTGCTTCTTTTGTCCAGTATTGCAGTAATAATAAATGGCGGATAACCTGTTCTAAAAGACTGGCTACTGCATTTTTCTTTTCTTTGCCCAAATCCTCTAATTCCTCGATTAAATGTTCTAAGTCTAGCTGTTGAAATTGATGATT
>NZ_JAPZRB010000002.1:0-4049 GCF_027531105.1 Microcystis sp. LE18-22.4A | reverse complement strand
TGAATTATTCCTCCCATCGAGCCATATTCTGAATTGTAAGCTATAACTATTATAATCTCATTTCTCTTTGTGATCAAGTTGAAGATTTTCTAGTTGTTGACGGCTATAAGCATTAATACTCATTGCATAAGTGAGATGCTCCCCAGATATTTATTAGAAAAGTCATGATCAAACTAGAGGTTTAAAGACTGAGCGGGTTCCAATTATTTTTATTAATAAATATTTGACACAATTCATACCAGGTAAGCAAGAGAGCTACGCCACTACTACCGAATCATTACCATCCATGACTACAATGCACAGCAAAGCAAAGGATTAAGCCGCCATCACTACTACCGAATCACCACCCACAGTTTACCTACAAATGGTAGACTTAAAATCCTGCTTCGCAGTCAATATCCTGGTCGGATTTCATCCCCCGCAAAGGTTGATGTCTTGTCGAAAAATTTAGCGGGGGCATTCATCCGACATTTTAGGTAAGTTAGGATTCAGTTAGTACATATATGCCATCTCTAGAAGATTCTTTGAGTTTTGAGCACTCCTTCCCAATCACGGATGGTTTAAGAGGTTCCGGCGATCTAAGTGTATCCATCGAAACCCCTCCCCCCCCCTTAGGAGTCTTGAACTCTAACCCCTCCCCATCTACAGTATCCTCTGAGGCTCCTACGGTTCCCCCAAGTGTTTCAGTCTCCCCTGCTGCTAAGAGTTCCCCATTGTTTCCCGCTTCTCTTAGTATTAACTCTTCCCGTTATTCCACCAGTCCAGCCTTGGGTCTTACTTCTCTACCCACCGCTGCCTCCGTCACCTCAGAGCTAAAACCTGCAGCAACTAGCACTCTTGCCCCCCATGCTCCCAATCAACTCATTGTCAAGTTTAATCAAGGGATCGCCACCGCCCAAGTTGCTCAGTTTCACTCCCTCTTTGGTGCTGTTAGCACCCAGACGATTAAACTGACGGGGGCGCAGGTTTGGAAGTTATCGGGGTCGCTCTCTGTGGATAAGATTCTGGCAGAATATGGCTCCAATCCGATTTTTGAATACATTCAACCCGACTATATTCTGACACAAGGCACAATTAGTCCCCAGGCGACATTCCCCAATGACCCCAGTTTTAATCAACTTTGGGGATTGCATAACACCGGACAAAGTGGTGGTACTGCCGATGCGGATATTGATGCCCCTGAAGCTTGGGATATTCAAACCGGCGATCCTAATTTAGTGATTGGGGTTGTTGATACGGGGGTTGACTACAACCATCCCGATTTGGCTGGTAATATCTGGACAAACCCAGGGGAGATTGCCAACGACGGCATTGACAACGATGGCAATGGCTACATTGATGACATTCGCGGTTGGGACTTTGCCTATAACGACAATGACCCCAGTGATGTTGATGGTCACGGAACCCATGTTGCTGGAACTATTGCTGGCAAAGGAAATAATGGGGTAGGCGTGACGGGGGTGGCCTGGAATGCCAAAATCATGCCGCTGAAGTTTTTGAATGATCAAGGATCAGGCTCTACTTCCAATGCTATTTTGGCAATTAACTATGCGACGGACAAAGGAGTTAAGCTCACCAATAATTCCTGGGTTGGCGACGGTTATAGTCAGGCGCTCTATAATGCGATTAACGCGGCGGGTCAGGCGGGGGCTTTATTTATTGCGGCGGCTGGTAATGATAGCTTGAATATTGATGTTTCCCCGCATTATCCCTCCAGTTACAACCTTGCCAACATTATTTCAGTTGCCGCTACCAATCGCAATGATCAACTGGTGACATTTGATAACACTGGTGCTGGGTCGGGTTCAAACTATGGCTTAACCAGCGTAGATTTAGGTGCACCTGGTTCAGACATTTACAGTCTAGCTCCTGGTGGTGGATACGCGACCCTTTCAGGGACATCCATGGCCAGTTCCCATGTGGCAGGGGCGGCGGCTTTATTGTGGTCACAAAATCCTACCTGGACAGCCCAACAGGTGAAAAACACCTTAATGAACACGGGGGATTCTATTGCCGCTCTAGCTGGTAAAACGGTTTCTGGTAAGCGGCTCAATGTTTTTAATGCTTTGGCGGCGGCTAACTTACCTTCTGTCAGCGTCAGCGTCAGTCCCACCAGTGTGCAGGAAGACGGTACGACTAACTTGGTTTATACCTTTACTCGCACTAACTTAAACCTGAGTTCTCCCCTGACCGTTAACTTCGGGGCGAGTGGTATAGCCAACGCCGCCCCAGTGGGAAGCGACCCAGCCGATTACAACGTATTAACAGGTAGTGGTGTCACCTTCGACCCGACGACAAAATTGGGAACCGTCACTTTTGCCCCCGGTGCGACAACGGCAACGGTCGAGGTTGATCCGATTGCTGACACTATTGCCGAAATCGCCAACGAAACAGTGGCTCTCACGGTTAATAGCGGAACCGGTTATATTGGCGGTTCACCCGGAACAGCCACAGGAACGATTGTTTCCGAAGAAACCCTACCGATTTTTAGTAACCCTAACCCGATTACCATTCCTGATAGTGGTACGAGTAGCCCCTATCCTTCGACGATCAATGTTTCAGGCTTAAGCGGTAATATTAATAGCCTGAAAGTGACGCTGACAAACCTGAGCCATACTTGGCCTGATGATATTGATGTATTACTGGTCGGTCCGACGGGAGCCAAAGCCTTATTAATGTCCGATGTGGGTGGCTCAGATGATGTCAGTAATGTCACTCTCACCTTTGAGCCGACGGCAACCTCCTTCTTGCCTGATGAAGGGCTAATTACCAGTGGCAGTTATAAGGCCACAGACTTTGAAACCGGTGATATCTTTAACTCGCCCACTCCCGGTGGCCCCTACGGTACAGACTTCTCGGTGTTTAACAACACCAACCCCAATGGAACCTGGAGCCTCTACGTTGTGGATGACGCGGGAGGAGACGTGGGAACTATTGCTGGTGGTTGGTCACTGCTCATTGGCACGGCAGCAGCGACGAAATCAATCTCGATCGCCAAAACCACCGATGGTAACGAAGCCGGTTCAGCGAGCAATGTCTTTACCCTCACCCGCACCGGCGACCTCTCCAGTGCCTTAACGGTTAACTACACCCTGACGGGTACT
Organism: Microcystis sp. LE18-22.4A; assembly: GCF_027531105.1. NCBI lineage: Bacteria > Bacillati > Cyanobacteriota > Cyanophyceae > Chroococcales > Microcystaceae > Microcystis > Microcystis sp. LE18-22.4A. Next base: position 945 of record NZ_JAPZRB010000002.1, on the reverse strand, counting down.
GCTACTCCAGGTCTCGACTATACAGGCACTACTCCTAACAGCGTCACCTTCGCGGCATTTTCCCCCACAGCTACCATCACTCTGCCCACCATAGATGACCTCTTGAGTGATCCGGGTGAAACCATCATCACCACAATTACCGCCCCCGCCGGCTACACTATCAGTGGACCTGACACGGTCACGGCCACCATTGTTGACAATGATGGTGACGCAGCCAATAACAACTTGGTCGGGACAAGCTTTGCCGATGCCCTGGCGGGAGTGGGAGGTGATGACACCCTCGATGGTGGTGATGGCAACGACACCCTCGATGGTGGTGATGGTGTTGACTCGATGGATGGTGGTGTTGGCAACGACACCTACTTCGTGGACAACAGTGATGACATCGTTAAGGAGGTCCTCGATGATGAGCTAGGGGGGACGGCCGATACGGTATTTGCCTCAGTCACCTATTCCCTAGCGCCGGGGACACCTGATAACCAAGGATATGGGATTGAGAATCTGACCCTGACGGGAAGTGCCGATATCAATGCGACTGGCAATGACAAAAACAACGTCCTCACGGGCAACAGTGGCAACAATGTCCTCGATGGCGGTGTTGGTGTTGACTTGATGGATGGTGGTGATGGCAACGACACGCTGTTTGGCGGCCTTGGCAACGACACCCTCGATGGTGGGGCTGATAACGACACTTACCTCTTCGACACGGATCTGGTCTTGGGTAGCGATCGCCTCATTGATGCCTCTGGAATCGATACCCTCAACTTTGCGGCGACCACAACTAAAACCATCAACCTCAATCTTGGCAGTACCGCCGCCCAAACCGTCACCGCCGGAAATCTCACTCTCACCCTAGCTAGTGCCACTGCCTTTGAAAATGTCATTGGTGGTAGCCTCAACGACACCATTGTGGGCAATAGTCTGGCCAATTCCCTCACCGGTGAG
>NZ_JAPZRB010000519.1:0-1271 GCF_027531105.1 Microcystis sp. LE18-22.4A | reverse complement strand
CAAGCGGTTTCGCTTTAATAATGTATATCTTGCCAGAGAGCGCAATCAGTAATGTTTTGGAAATCTTTGATATTTTTGCTGGCAATAATAACCCGACGACTGGGATATTTTTCTTTGAGTAGAGACCATTGAGCCGATAGGATACAATCTATATCAATATTTTCTTTAACTTTGTTTGGTTGACCTGTTGCTCTCAACTCAGCCCAAAGATCAGCGGCTTTTTGTAGTAAAATAAAACTGACTTTCTGAAACTCAATTACATTCCTTAACTTATCTAATTCTTGCACGCTTTTACTTCTCGTCTAACCTCATAATCACATAGATCAGATGAAGTCAGACAAGCTCCTCTTGCCAGCAGACGATAAAACCCATTCGGTACATTGATAAACTTCTGTAAATAACTTTTGATCTTCTGGCCAGTCTTCACCGAGCGGGGTTACTAATAAGCTTAAAATGTTAGAGTCCAGAATTACCATCACTCTTTTAATCCCATCCCTTAACTTTTCTCAGATTTTCTAACTGTTCTAAGCGAGATTTTGCCCATGCGATCGCTGGCTGATTTTTTTGTTTCTGCACTTGATCAGTATCGGATTTATTCGACGTATAAAAGTCTGTCCAATTGAGAGGTTTAGTTTCTTGATTTTCGTATTCTTGTATTTGCCAGAGGATTGCTCTAGCCGTATTCTTTAAAGAGATTAAAACTTGCTTAAACTGACTTGTTTTCTCTGGTTGCAAGCTAGGATCATTTAAAAAAGCCTTGGCGATCATCTTAAAAGATTCTAGGTAGTTGTGGCGAAAATAGCCAATATATTTTTCTATTATTATCTCTGAGAGTATGGTAAGACCGAAGCAAATACGATTATATTGAGCGGATTTATCTGTTGATTTTAACGAAGCATCTAACATTATTTTCTTCACTCGAATTAACTCGAAAAACCCTGTAAATAATTATCATAATATGCCATTTTTTTAAGCTATCAGCAGACAAAATTTCACCATACTTAGCTTGAAATTCTCTTGTTATTGGTTGATATTCAAGAGAATAAATATTCTCCGCTTGAGGTGGAGTTTGAGCTGCTCTGATTTTTTCTATAACTATCGTCTAATTCTAGAAAAATTCCCTCGGCATTGAGGACTAGATCTTCATCAGATAAGGGCGGAAAATCCAGGTGAATTGTCCGCTTCAGAATCTCTAATAGCAAATCTAACCGCTCTGAGTCTGTCAAGCGGTCAAAGGTATCTAAAAGTTCCTGAACTATAGCAGTCATAGC
>NZ_JAPZRB010000216.1:0-6531 GCF_027531105.1 Microcystis sp. LE18-22.4A | reverse complement strand
TAGCACTTAACGCTCTTAACCAGGAATCCACTTACCGACGTAGTCTGGCACAAAAAAGTAAACGGGCGGCCATGGATAATAACTATATGATGGCTGTGCTGAAAGCCTTTTGTCAAGCCTAATTGAGATGCTCTTACCCTGGATAAAATAGAACTTAAATAGTTCAAAACTTTAGCCAAGAATATAGGCAAAACAACAATTGAAATGAAAATGAACAGATACCACATTGCCTCATACCTTTCATTTCCTTTTAATCTACCAAATCTTGTGGTAAGAAGATAATTTACATCAATAAAAATCAGTAGAAACGCCCCTACACCTTTGAACCATTGATTGATCGCAGTTTTATTCATTTGATACATTTTATTTTCCTCTTTATTTATTGTGTAAGGATTCAGGTCATACAAAAAGCAGTCAAACCCATGCTGTGTAAGCATTTAGGCGAATTATGGACAAATACTCATTCTCATTAAGAAACGCTGAAAGCCTTAATTTTCGTGCTTATTGAGAATAAAACTGTTAGTTTAGCGAGTTCTGAGATTTTAGAAGCCGCTCTGTGACTGCATTTGAGACACCTGAATCCTTACTTTATTGTCTTTTACAATTTAGATTAAAGAACATCGCTAGGTAACTCTTAATCAAAATTCACTCGCTCTCGCTCTACAACCAGAGGTCTCTTTAAAGACCTTAAATGTATTAGTCCAATATATTCACCAATGAGTCCAATGAAAAATAATTGTACCGAAGAGAAGAAAAATAGAGTAATGTGTAAAGATGCAATTCCCAAGGGTAGAAAGCTAGGATTAAGTAGTTTGACAATTAAGTAGGCCATAGATATGATAAGACTTATAATAGCCATAACAAAGCCAACCATAGTAGCTACTCTAATAGGTACTCTAGAATGACTTGTAATACCCAGTAAAGCAAAATCATAGAGCATAAAGAAGTTTGCGCTGCTAACCCCTCTCTTTCTCGCTGCACTGACATACTCAACCTCAGCGATCTCGAAACCCAATTCCGAAATTAAACCTTTAAAGTAAGGGTAAGGGTCATCAATTTTTCGTAAACTCTGAATGACACACTTATCATATAAGCCGAATCCAGTAGAATCTCTGGTCAATTCTACATCAGAGATTCTACTGAGAACGTAGTAATAGAGTTTTTTGACCTTAAAAAGCACAAATGATTCCCTACTGTTTTTTCTCACCCCTTGAACAACTTTATATCCTTCTTCCCATTTAGTAACAAAATCAACGATTAAAGAGGGTGGATCTTGTAGGTCAGCCATCAGAAAAATCACGGCATCTCCATCTGGTTGAATGAGTCCATAATAGGAGGAACGAACAAAGCCAAAATTTCTGGCATTGACGATAATTTTTACTTTGGGGTCTTTTCGAGCCAGCATTTTTAAGATGTCTACTGTTCGGTCTTTGGAACAGTTATCAATAAAAACGTGTTCGTAGTCATAACCAGATAATTGATTTTCAAAAATCGTCTTAACTTGAGAGTACAAATCCTCAATGTTATCCTCTTCATTATAACAAGGAGTCATAACACTAATAAGCTTTTTCATACTTTATTCTCCTGCATATAAAATATCTGAAATTTAGGTACAATATTAACAAACTCATTTACTTAACCATTCTAACATTTTACTAACTCCTTGACGACTTGAGACGCAGGGTTGCCATTGCAATTTACTTACCGCTTTGCCAATATCAGCAATGAAAATTCGCTGATCACTTTCCCGGGGAGGCAATTGTTTATAATTCAGTTTCACCCCTGTTAAATCTTCTAAAATATCAAACAATTCCAATAGCGAAAGACTATTATCTACCCCTCCGCCGATGTTAAATACTTCACCCTTAATGCTATCAATACGTTCAACAGTTGCTAAATAACAAGCAATTGCGTCACTAGCATATAAGACATCCCTCACCTGTTTCCCATTCCCTGATATTGTAAATGGTTCAGCATTAGGGTTAGTTTTGGCTTCTAATGCTTTCTGGCAAAACCAACCAATCCAACCTTGATCGTAAGTAGAAAACTGACGATCTCCATAAATGGAAGAGTGACGAAAAACAACGGTTTTTAAATGGAAGATACGAGCGTAGTCTAACATATATTGATCCCCTGTCCCTTTAGAACATCCATAGGGTGAATGAAAATTAATGGGTACAGATTCATCAAATCCTTGAGGATAATCGGGGCAGAAATAGCGCTTTTCTAGTTCTTGATACCTAAATTGTTCTAAGTCTCCATAAACTTTGTTAGTTGACGAATAGACTATCGCACTATCAGGACAGTGCTTTCGTACAGACTCTAGAATATTTAGAGTTCCTAAGGCATTGATTTCAAAATCTAGGCGAGGATTAGCAATAGAAGTCGTCATCGCCACTTGACCTGCTAGATGAAAGATAACATCAGGTTTAAATTCTTTGACAGCGCGCTCAACATCATTTGTGTTGCGAATATCTCCATGGGTAAATTGACATTGCCCCTGACTTCGCAACCAGTTAAGATTTTGTTCCGAACCTGATCGGTACAAGTTATCAAAAATGAGCAATTCTTCTCTTTTCTTTAATATTTGTCCAGCAATGTTGCTTCCTAAAAATCCACAGCCACCAGTAATTAAATATTTCATCGATTAATACTACTCCTTTCCTGATCTATAGTGTACTTTAACCCTTCAACTAGAGAAGTTTGGGGTTGCCAACCTAATCTTGATAACATTGAAATATCCACATGGGATTCCATGATCTCATTTTCTCGATAAGGAAGCATACCAAAATTAAGTCGAGTGACTTTATTTCCTGTCATCGTTTTAACCGTTTGAACAAACTCTCGAATTTCAATGTTCTTTCCTGTACCTATTTCATAGCGATATAAATTATTAGGAACATCAAAACTAAAGTTAACCAGTGTCATGAAGGCTTCTACAACATCATCAATATAAATAAAATCACGTTTCTGTTCTCCTAATGTCAGATCTATAAAATCTACTTCATGCAGCAAATCCAAGATAATTTTCGAGACAAATTTAGAGCGATCATCAAAGGGTCCATAAAAATGCTCTAGAGCAACACTAATACAAACCATTTTTTGAGAAAATAAGGACAACCAATCTAAAAAATGTTTTTTAGAAAGGGAATAGTAACTCACTCTTTTATCTAAAATGGTATCAGTGTTAATGAATGTTTTGACTGGATAATTTTCTGCTATTTGCAGAATTTTCAAAGGCAAAAAAAGGTTCGCTTGGATAATATCTGTAGGAGGAACGGCAAAACGACCATAATTGGTAGCACAATGGATGATTATGTCAATGACATTTTCTTGAAAAATTTTCTCTATATCAATCGAGTCGAGATCGTAGAACCGAACTTGGTTGATAATAGATTCCAAGGGCGACAATTTAGAGGTTGAGCGCTTAATGATAATAACGTCAAAACCCTCATAGACAAGACGTTTAGCCAGATGACTACCTAAAAATCCTGTACCCCCCGTCAATAAAATAGTTTTTGACATCTCCTACTGTTTCCCCCTACAAAATGCTGTCAGGGTTTCGGCTACATAGGTTAACATCTCCTCGGTTAATCCGGGATAAATGCCCAGCCAAAAAACACTACTCATGATTTTATCAGCATTACTTAAATCCCCAATAACTCGATAATTTAACCCCTTATAAAGAGGCTGTCGCAATAAATTTCCTCCAAATAATAGCCTTGTGCCGATGCGTTTTTCCTCCAAATGCTTAACCAAATCATTGCGGCTAAAAGGCGCATTTTCCTTGACAAAAATCGGAAACCCGAACCAACTCGGTTCAGAATCGGGGCTGGCTTCAGGCAGAATTAAAACATCCTGAAGCTCCTGTAACTTTTGATGCAAAAAGTCGAAATTTTCCAGGCGCTTTTTGATAAATCCTGGCAATTTATCCAGTTGCGCTACCCCGACGGCGGCTTGCATATCCGTCATCTTCAGGTTATAACCCACATGAGAATAGGTGTACTTATGGTCATAGCCAAAGGGCAAATCTCCTAACTGCCAACCGAAGCGCTTATTACAGGTATTATCTACCCCCGGAGGACACCAACAATCTCTGCCCCAGTCACGGAATGACTCGACAATCTTTTTCAAGCGGGTATCACTGGTTAAAACCGCGCCCCCTTCTCCCATAGTCATGTGATGGGCAGGGTAAAAGCTAACCGTTGCTAAATGCCCAAAGGTGCCGGTTTTTTGCCCTTTGTAGAGACTTCCCACCGCATCACAGTTATCCTCAACTACCCAGAGGTCATGTTTTTCGGCAAAAGCCATCACCGCTTCTAAATTAAAGGGATTTCCCAGGGTATGAGCGATCATAATCGCTTTAGTCTTCTCTGACAAGGCCGATTCCAGTTGATCAATATCAAGGTCATAACCGGGTAATTTAACGTCTAAAAAGACGGGAATTAGCTGATTTTGAAAGATGGGGTTAACTGTAGTCGGGAAACCTGCGGCGACGGTAATGACTTCATCCCCCGGTTTAAGTTGTTTTTCCCCCAGTTTAGGGGAAGTTAAGGCACTTAAAGCCACTAAATTGGCCGAAGAGCCGGAATTGACTAATAAACAATGTTTTACCCCCATCCACTGGGCAAAACGTTCCTCAAATTCCGCCGCATATCTGCCCGTCGTTAACCAGAAATCTAGGGAAGAATCCACTAATTTGACTAATTCTTGCTCATCAAATACCTTACCCGATGCCGGAATATAGGTCTGCCCCGCCACAAAAGCCCGGGGTTGAAATTTGTGCTTATAATATTCTTGTACTGCTTGAAAGACTTGCTCTCGCAGTTCTGCTTCAGTATTTGTATTGGGGGGAGAAATAGATTGAGTCATGGTTAATTTCCTTTCAGGGGAGAAATTTGAACTTAATTATCACTTAATTTGCACTATTATCAGCCTTGAGTTCGCTAATCGCTCAGACAACTTTGATAATATTCGATTTGTTGGCGGGTAAGTTCCTGGAATTGTGCCTTATCTTGAGAGTCCATTTGAGCCGCTTGATAATACCATGTCACGGTTTCCTTGAGGGTTTGCCGAAAATCCCAGACTGGTTGCCATTTTAGGGTATGAAAAGCCTTATCTGTGACTAGATTAAGCAATTTAGCCTCATGAACAGCATTCGGATCACTTTGATCGAGCCAAGTCCCCGGCCAAAGTTGTAGGATAGACTCAACTAACTCTTTAACCGGGCGATTAGAGGCTAGAGCCGGACCGAAATTAAACGCCCCATATAACCCCCGGCTGTCTTGCTGCCAATTGGCCGTCATCAACTGCTCATAAATAGACTCAGCTAACCGTAAATAGCCCCCTAAAGGCTCTAAAACGTGCTGCCAAGGACGAGTCGCTAGAGGGTTCCGCACCGGAATCGCTTCGGACTTCATCAAGGCCCGCATTGCATCGGGTACAATCCGGTCTAGAGACCAATCTCCGCCACCGATGACATTTCCGGCCCTGGCACTGGCAATACCGATGGGGGTTTGAGGGGTTTTAAAGAAGGAACTGCGCCAAGATGCGATCGCCAATTCCGCCCCAGCTTTGCTAGAACTATAGGGATCGTAACCCCCTAAGGGGTCATTTTCCCGATAACCATAGACCCATTCCCGATTCTCATAGCACTTATCGCTAGTAATAAACACGGCGGCACAGGGATGATTCAGGCTCTTGAGGGCTTCTAAAACGTGAATAGTCCCCATAACATTTGTGTTCCATGTTTCCACCGACTCAAGATAAGAAAGCCGCACTAGGGGTTGTGCCGCTAAATGAAAGACTACATCCGGTTGCCATGAAGCGATTAAACGAGCTACTAACTCAGGCTCTCGAATATCTCCTATATGATGACTCAGGTTTTGAGCTAAGTCTAATTGGTCGAATAAGGCGGGGGTGGTATTGGGGGCTAAACTGAGGCCTTTTACCTCTGCCCCCAGATGGAGTAACCAAAACGCCAGCCAAGACCCCTTAAAGCCCGTATGACCAGTAATAAAGACCTTTTTGCCCGGCCAAAATGCTTCCTTTACCATATTTTCCATCTAGCTTGTCCAGTGTCATCAAGGTGATTGAGCATTTCCATTTCTCGATAAGTATCCATACACTGCCAAAACCCATCAGGCTCATCCCAGAAGGAGAGGGGAGCTACGATTGTTCACAAGTCAAATAGACTCGCTATACTGGGTTTTCAGTTAATTTCAACGGCTTTCTGCCAGTAATCGCCGAAAAGAATTTTTGAGAAGGCTTAAAACCATCCCCCCAACTCTTTGGGAGCTACTATACATGAACTTGACCGAGGATGTCAATTGCTTAGGGGGCTTTGACAATTGATCTAGTTTTGCTATATGTAGGGTTTGCTGAATAAATCGGCTCTTCGGTTTGTGTTATGCAATGGACGGGGGTTATAAGGGATGTAACCCTTATATAGAAAGGCATTTAGCGATTTTTGTCAATTGTTTCTTATCTAGAGCGAACTAATCAATTAAGTCTCTTGCCAGATAAGGATTT
>NZ_JAPZRB010000616.1:0-10907 GCF_027531105.1 Microcystis sp. LE18-22.4A | reverse complement strand
AACGTACCGTGGGACACACGGAATCGGGCTTCTGAAATGGGGCGAAAGTCTGTGGACTCTGTGTAAGACAGTACATGGTTTTTTAACTGTGGTATGCGACGGTGGTGGAAGCAGAAACTTAAATCGTGAGGTTTAGGAATCGCCGCCCTAAAAGTGCGGCGAGGATGTCAACTAAGCTGAACTCTCTCAACTGCGAGAGTCTCCACCCTCAGCAAAGGGTTCGGAGGAGACTTTTCAGTCTCCTATCCCCTAATTCCCTACTCTAAAGCGTAGATACGACCATCCATGAGCAGACGGGTGATCCCTTTAGCTTCCAGTTGAGCGTGAGCTTTTTCGATCAGGCGACCGTCGGGAACTTTAATCACTTTTTCCTTGCGCTTGGAGAAACGACGAGCGATGCGATGACTTTCAAAGATGGGGAGGGTGCGCTGCTGGATTTCCTGAGGGGGAACCTTACCCAATTCGGCAAAATCCTTGAGGGGACGGGTGATTAATTCGGCAGCGCGATCAATGACCAAGTAACAGGTTTTGGGAAAAGCCGCCGCCGATAGGGGTAATATCTGTAATTGGGCTGTTTTAACGATAGTCGGGCCTAAATAGCTCCCCGCTAGTTCCTCCTCCTCCTCGTCTTCATCTTCATCTTCATCCTCCTCTTCATCCCAATCCTCGTCAAGCTCATCTTCCTCCTCCTCTTCCTCGATAGCTTCGACGAAAAACTCGGTTAAATTAGCGTCTTCTAGGGGTTTATCGCCATTAATTTCTATATATTCCGAATTATCTGCTTCTGGCGGGTAAGAGGTATCCATTAACAGGGTTAATTGTTCCACAGAAGCGATCGGTTGCTGAAAAGCCTGCTCATCCTTAGCTGCGATGTGGGCTGCCCGCAAACTAATCACCTCGATCGCTTTTTCCGGTAAATCCGCTGCTGCTCCCTCCTCCTCGAGGCCACGAGGATTACGGGCCAAGCGTTTTTTCTGGATTAATTGCTCGTATTCCTCGCTAGAAAAAGAATTTTTGAGAAAACGACTGACCGTAGAGCTACTCACGCCATAACGCTCGGCTAAGGTGGAAGTGGTGGCCTCCGTTTCCCGATAAAGCTTAAGAATTTCTTTTTTCGTGGCATCAGTCAGTTTTCTTGCACTCATATTACTTATATAGTTATTTTTTAAGCGATAGGATCTTGCCGATGGCTAGTCAGGGGAAGCTGTTGTCCTTGAGCGGATGTACTCTTAATCATAAAACGCTCTAGCCAATTAAAACTAAGCAATTCGTTTTCTAGTCCCTGTTCTAGTCTATCCTTGACTTCTGTTTCTCACCACTACTCAAGATTAAAAAATTGACGATGATATCAAGTGCTGCTAGTCAAAAAGCCTTATTAGTTCTGGCCGATGGTACGGTTTACGAGGGTTATTCCTTCGGCTCCAAGGGAACCACCGTCGGCGAAGTTGTCTTTAACACGGGGATGACTGGTTATCAGGAAGTCCTCACCGATCCCAGTTATGCCGGTCAAATCGTCACTTTTACCTATCCGGAATTGGGAAATACGGGGGTTAACCCCGAGGATGAGGAGTCAATTCGTCCCCAGGTAAAAGGAGCGATCGCCAAAAATATCTGCCACCGGCCCAGTAATTGGCGTTCTACCCAATCCCTACCGGATTATCTGGCCGATCATCATGTTATTGGCATCTATGGCATCGATACCCGGTCTCTGACCCGCAAAATTCGCTCGGTTGGGGCGATGAATGGGGCAATTTCTACGGAAATACTCGATTATCACGATTTACTGCGGCTGGTGCAGGCGGCCCCCAGTATGGCGGGGTTAAATCTCGTTAAAGAAGTTACCACCAAGGAAGTGTACGAATGGACGACTCCCACCCCGTCCGCCTGGGAATTTGCGCCAATTGATAGTGATCAAGAACCGTTAACGGTGGTGGCGATCGATTTTGGCATCAAACGCAATATTCTCCGGCGTTTAGCCAGCTACGGTTGTCGGGTGATCGTGGTTCCCGCCGACACTCTCCCGGAAAAAATCGCCGCCTATAATCCCGATGGTATTTTCTTTTCTAACGGACCGGGAGATCCGGCGGCTGTCACCGAAGGTATTGCCCTAGCCAAGCAACTTTTACAAGGGGAAAAACCCACTTTTGGCATCTGTATGGGTCATCAAATTTTGGGGCTATCCCTAGGAGCAGAAACCTTTAAACTGAAATTTGGTCATCGCGGGTTAAATCAACCCTGTGGACTGCGGCAACAGGTGGAAATTACCAGTCAGAATCACGGTTTTGCGGTGCAGGAAGCCTCTTTAAATCCGCAAGTGGAGATTACCCATCTCAACCTCAATGATCGCACCGTAGCGGGTTTAAAACACAGGTCTTTGCCCTTTTTCTCGGTACAATACCACCCCGAAGCCAGTCCCGGCCCCCACGATGCCGATTATCTGTTTGCCAAATTTGTCGATTTAATGCGGCAAGCAAAAAAGGATCGGTCGTAAATTTTTAGGATATACTAGGGTTTTGATTTTTACGGCTCTAGAGCTAGGAGGGGATTATTCCGGAAGCAATTAACTTGACCGTCAGCTTGCGAGGCACGCGTGAGGTCAGAGATAAGTACCAAATTTTCCGTTTGACGGGTCTTTTAGATGCCTTTTCCGAACCGACTTTTTGTAAGGTGATCGAAGGCTATGTGGAGGAAGGTCCCAAGGATGTGATTATTAGCCTCGCTCAGATTGATTTTATCGATAGCTCCGGTTTAGGGGCTTTAGTAAAATTGGTAAAAAAGGCCAAAACCGAAGGGGGCAGTTTACAAATTGTTACCAATCCCCGGGTAACTCAAACTGTAAAACTGGTGCGATTGGAGAAGTTTTTTTCCCTGCAACCCACCCTGGAAGCGGCGATCAAATATCTGGAAAAAGCGTAAATCGTGGAATCTCCTCTCGAACAAATTCGCTTACAGCTAAGTGGCGAGGGGTCACAACTCCTAGAGGGTCTTGACCGATTATCGCCTGCTTCTCTGGCCTATCTAGGGGATGCTGTTTATGAATTATACATCCGCACCTATTATTTACTGCCGCCCCAGCGTCTGGGAGACTATCACGCTCAGGTGGTGGGCAAAGTCAGGGCCGAACAACAGGCTTTAGATTTAGCACAACTGCAGCCCTATCTGACGGACCAAGAAAAAGAAATTCTGCGCCGGGGACGCAATGCGGTCACGGGAAAACGCCGTCGTCTGACAGCCCAAGTCTATCAGCAGGCCAGCAGTTTAGAAACCCTGTTCGGCTATCTTTATCTGCAAGACCCCTCAAGATTACATCAACTATTAGAAAAACTAGAATTATAGCCCTCAGGGACGATTCCCGACTTTACTCTTAATCCATCCAATCATGAGCGATCGACCATTTCGTGGCAAGTCCGATAATAGTAATTTTCGCCGGCCCTCGCGGCCGAAAACCGGGCCAATTCTGGCTAAATCCCCGGCAGTAACTCCAGAAAACCAAGAAGCTGATGATCTGCTCTACGGTCGCCGGGTGGTTTTAACGGCCATGGAGGAGGAGCGCCAACTTAATCGGATTTGGGTGGTCAATCGACTCCGTTACGATCCCCGTTATCATACCCTCTTAGAAAAAGCCAAGGCCAACGGCACGGTAATTGATGAGGTGGACGATCTGCGTCTCGATCAGATTACCAATAAGGCCAATCATCAGGGGATTGCCGCCCAGATGTCTCCCTATGAGTATATAGAATTAGCCGATCTGATCGAGAAAGCTAAGGGCAGAAGTCGCCACCCCGTCATCGTCATCGCTGAAGGTATTACGGATCCCCATAACCTTGGGGCAATTATTCGCACCGCCGAAGCCATGGGTTGTCAGGGGGTAGTTATTCCCCAACGTCGCGCCGCCGGGGTGACATCGACGGTGATGAAAGTGGCGGCGGGGGCCTTGGAATATTTACCTGTGGCCAGGGTGGTTAATCTCAATCGTGCTTTAGAGGAATTAAAAGCGGCTGGTTTTTGGCTCTACGGCACGGCGGCAAAAACTGGTAAATCTTTACACACAATCAATTTAACGGGTGCGATAGGATTGGTGGTAGGTTCGGAGGGAGAGGGTTTGAGTCTGCTAACCCAAAAGTCCTGCGATGAGTTGGTATCTATCCCTTTGGCAGGCAAAACCCCCAGTCTCAATGCTTCGGTGGCGGCGGGTATGGCTCTTTACGAGGTTTACCGGCAACGCTGGCAAAATTCCCCCGATTGAAAATCTGTATTTTTCGACACTCCCAATAGCCAAAAGGAGAAAGTATAAATAAAATAGGAAGGAAGTTTGCGAAATGTAAACGAACGTAACAAAACCACCAGAGTAGATTTAGATGGGGAACGAGATGAAAGAATTTTTGATTAGCTTACTCGAAAGGTTCGGATTAGCCTACTGGGTCGAGATTAAAACCGACTATCCCAGATGTACTTATTATTTCGGTCCTTTTCTCGCTAAAGACGAGGCTGAAGTCGCTCAAGCCGGTTATGAAGAAGATTTGAAAACAGAAGGAGCGCAGGGGATTAAATTGGATATAAAACGTTGTAAACCGAAAGATTTAACTATTTTTGAGGAAAAAGAAGAAAGCAAGCTCCTGAATACCCTAAAGGTATTACGCAGTCAAGCTTCTTAACAATTTTCAGGGATCAGTAATCAGGGATCAGTAATCAGTAATCAGTAAACAGTGAAAAGACAGCATAAGGCTGCTACTTAGGGTCTGCTGAATAAATCTAAAAACCTTGTTGGATAAGACTTTTGGACTTTTTTCCCCTCAAAAAGTGCCAGCCATTGCGGGGATCGGGGGGAAAATTCAGGTACTTTTTCCCTGAAAATTAGGTAGTTGACCAGCTGAAAATCGATAAAACCCCACACCCCACACCCCACACCCCACACCCTGCCCCCAAGAAAAACTTTTTGCCGCAAACCCTAAATATCAATGGGAGCGATTTAAAAAACAGCTATATTCTGCTTCTGTCAGCCTTCCCGCTTCGTAGAGAGTATCGGTAATTTCTGCTAGGGTTAAAACCGAATAAGCTTGATAACCATGGCTACGAAGTTTCTCTTTAACAGGGCCACCATGGTCGATAAAAACCACGATATCATTAACTAATAATCCCGCCGATTTAATCTTTGCTGCCCCCTCGATCGCACTTTTGCCAGAAATTAAAATATCGTCCACCACTACCACGGTTTCCCCCACTTGAAAATTACCTTCAATTACTCTTCTTGTGCCGTGAGCTTTTACTTCTTTGCGGGGGAAAATCATCGGATGATTTAATAATAAAGATAAACCCGTGGCTGTGGGTAAAGAACCGTAGGGGATACCGGCAATGCGGTCAAATGTCAAGGTTTTTAATATTTCTCCATAGGCTTCAATTACCTGCTGAAAAATATTAGGATTAGAGATAATTTTTCTCAGATCAATATAATAGGAAAAAGTTTCTCCCGATGCTTGCACATAATCGCCAAACAGCAAGCAACCAATATCAAATAATTGTAGAATTAAATCCTGATGAGGATGTTGTTTTAAAAGACAAACGTTAGCAGTCCAAGTATCATCTCCGCTCGATTCTTGCTGGTGATTTTGTTTAATTTTGTTGACTTCCTCGCGTAAATCCTTGACTTTTGCCCCCAAATCGGGTTGAGATAAAAAGTCTTGGGGTACAGGAATTAATAAACCCTCGCCATGACTATTTAAACCCACAGTAATTAACTCGGAGAATTTACTTTTGTCTTCCCAAATACTGCGTAATAAAATCAATCTTTCGGGGGCAAAATTGCGAATCTTTTTCAAAATCTCCGGTTGAGTGGTTCCCACTTCTAAAAACACCTGTTCGGGAGTTCCCCAAGTACAAGCTTCTTTGACGACTTGCAGATAAAAAGGATTGTCGCGACTGGGGAATTCTTGCAGATTAATCGCGCCTTGATTGGAAGTATGACAAAGGATAAAAGCGCCATGCTCGGGATAAACTAAAAAAGGAGCAACGTGATCCTGTCCGGAGTAGGGATTGAGAGTAACCGCGTCCACCTGCCAAGTTTTAAAGATAGTCTCGGCTAAAATACTGCTAGTATTAATATCGCCGTGTTTAGCATCCAAAATTACCGGGATATGATCGGGAATTGCCGTTAAAATTCGCTGTAATAATTCTAACCCTGCCGCTCCCAAAGCTTGATAAAAGCCTAAAGTTGGTTTGTAGGCACAGACAAAAGGGGCAGTTTCATCGATAATAAACTTGAGCCACTGTTCTAAATTAACGATTAATTCTCCCGGGGTGGAGGGCATCATTTCGGGGTTAGCATCTAAACCGAGGACAAGTAGAGTCTGGTTTTGACTAATGGCGTGGTTTAACTTTTGAAAAAAATTCATCGGTTTCTAATCTCAGAATTCTGGATTAGTTTCTAATTCTACACTATTTGGCCGAAAAATAGGCTGTAAAATTGTCTGGTGCAGACTTTTTCTGGTGTCAGCGTCAAGGAATTTCTTTTGTAGAGGTTGCCATTCTTGCCATTTTTGGTGACGGATATTTCGGAAAATTTCTAGTAAGGTGGGCATTTCCTTGGCAAGACAATTAGGGAAAATTTGGCTAAGAAAAGCCGAGAGAACACAACAATCCTGCATTTCTCCGAGAATACTTTGAAGGTTTTTAATATCTTCTAGATACTCTCGATATTTGTCGCCATAAAACTGAGGGAATAACTCCATATTATAGCGGGAACGCTTGGCTTCTTTACGGAGATCGTGCAGTAATAATCCTTCTTTTTCCAATAAGTCATCAATTTCTTGACTAGAAAACTCTCGTAATCTTGTATAGTCCTCTAAATTTACCCCAACTAACCAGCCTTCATGGAGTAAAAAGCGACTCGCTTGCGGTAATAATAAGTCTGGTAAAACTGTGGCAATATCTAATTTTCCAATCGGTTGATAGGTGGGATTATCCAACCAACTGGCAAAATCTGCCTTAAAATTGAGAAATTTATCGGACTTTAAGAGTTTTTCTACCTTAGCAAAAGCCTTCTCCCTTTGGTGTTCGAGAACTTGTAAAACTTTCTTCAGTAAATCCTGTTCTTTCGGTGGTAAAATTGGCTGATAATGGCCGACAAAAGCCGATTTTAACACATCTAAATCCCGCAATTCTCCTAAAATTCTGCCCAGATTACCCACCCGTTTTTGGTCGGCAGATTTCGGCATGGTTAAAGCGGGGGCAAAACCGGTTAAGGTACTGCGAAGACGGCGCATTCCCACACGAATTTGATGTAATTCTTCCGTATCCTGATCGAGTAAAACCCCAGCTTCGTGTTTAAGAACTTTATGAAAATGTTTATCAATACCGATATAGGCCCAATCGGCAACAGTTTTAGCCCGAGGATTAAATTTGTTAGTCATTTGTCTTTAGCGAGGAAATAATGTCAAGATGGTGATAGAATCTTTAAATAAAGACTGGAACTAATAGATCCCATTTATTCTACACAATAGGATGAAGCAGCAGCTTTAAGAGAAGTTTATGGATAGTTTTTGGCTAGATTATGGGGGGGAAATCGCTTTTCGCACTGGAGAGCATCTTTTCTTGACGGGAATAGCCATGGCTATGGGTAGCTTAATCGGGATTCCTCTAGGTATTTTAATTAGTCGTCAAGCTATTCTCGCCCCACCAATTATAGCGATCGTTAACACCCTACAGACTATCCCCAGTTTAGCCCTATTTGGTTTTTTAATTTCCGTGCCTTTTTTGGGAGGAATCGGCAAAATTCCCGCTATTGTTGCCCTAACTCTCTATACTTTACTGCCAATTGTTTTAAATACCTATCTGGGCATCAAAAAAGTTGATCCCGAATTAAAATTAGCCGGGTTATCCCTAGGCATGACCGACGGTCAAATCCTGCGCTATATCGAATTACCCCTGGCCAGGGCGACAATTTTGGCAGGAGTGAGAATTGCGACGGTGATTGCTATCGGTGTGGCTACGATCGCAGCTGCCATCGGTGGCGGTGGTTTGGGAGTGTTTATTTTTCGCGGTATTGCCACGGTCAACAATCAGTTAATTTTGGCGGGGGCAATTCCTGCCGCTTTTTTAGCCCTTGTTGCCGATTGGAGTCTCGGTCGGCTAGAAAAGACCTTTTCCCCTTCGCAACGTCCGAAAAAGCCCTCTAAATGGCAATGGGGCTTAGGTTTAATCGGGTTGGCCTTGCTATCTTTCCTCTTGACTCAAATTTTCCATTCATCCCCCGGCACAGTGGTGATCGGTTCCAAAAATTTTACTGAACAGGTGATTTTAGGGGAAATTTTGGCACAGGAAATCGAAAAAGAGACGAATTTACGGGTTGAGCGTCAATTTAATCTCGGTGGTACTCTGATCTGTCATGAAGCGGTGAAAGCGGGTAAAATCGACGGTTATGTGGAGTATTCTGGCACGGCTTTCACGGGAATTTTGCAAGAAAAACCCCTTAACGATGCCCGATTAGTCTCTGAAAAGCTGCAAGAGATTTATCCAGAAAAATTTAATCTAGAAGTCTTTCCCAGTTTAGGATTCGAGAATACTTTCGCCATTGTTATCCGGGGAGAAACCGCCAGTCAATACAATCTGAAAACTCTCTCGCAAGCTGCTAAATATACCCCCAATTGGCAAGCGGGTTTTGGTTATGAATTTTTGGAAAGGGAAGACGGTTACAAGGGATTAGCGAAGACCTACGGCCTAACTTTTGCCGGACCCCCGAAAGTGATGGATTTAGGGTTAATGTACCGCGCTTTAGCCGAAAAACAGGTGGATTTAGTGGCGGGAAATTCCACCGATGGCTTAATTCCCGTGCTAGATTTAGTCATCCTAGAAGATGATCAACGCTATTTTCCTCCCTACGAAGCGGTACCGATTTTTAACCGGGATAGTTTGCGAAAATATCCGCAATTGCGACAGGTTTTAGCGAAACTCACTGGCAAAATTACCTCCACAGCTATGCAGAAATTAAACTATCAGGTGGATGGACGCGATCGCAAAGTAGAGGAAGTGGTCAAAGAATTTCTAGTCTCCCTCTCTTAACCATTTAGTCACTCCCCCGGGTTGGTCGATTAAACTAATGCCTTGGGCTTTTAATTCTGCGCGAATGCGATCGCTTTCGGCGTAATTTTTCGCTTTTTTCGCCTCTGTCCGTTGTTGGATCAGATTTTCGATATCCGCTGCACTAATTCCCTCAGAAACAGGGGTTTCCCTCTGGTCGGCGGCAATTTCTAAGCCCAAAACCCTAGACAATTTCACCAAAGTATGCCATTTTACCGCTAATTGGGCCAGATTGCTGTCTGTCTTACCCGCATGGGTTAAATTATTACCTTCCTTGCGTAATTCCTTAGCGATTTCAAATAACACCGCTAAACCACCGGCAAAGTTAAAATCGTGATTTACCGCCTCTTGAAAGCGATTTTCTAGCTCTTGGTCAGTAATTCCAGGATTATCTTGCTGAAGATGCTTATAACCAAAGGATAAACCCTCTTGTAAAGTATGCCAGCCATTAGTGGCCGCCTGCAATCCCTCATCGGAAAAATCGATCGGTTTGCGGTATTGGGCGCCTAAAATTAATAATCTCACGGCTAAGGGGTCATATTTTGCCAATAACTCGCGAATAGTGATGAAATTACCGAGGGATTTCGACATTTTTTCCCCAGCCACCTTAACCATGCCATTATGTAACCAATAGTGGGCCAGAGGTTTACCCGTAGCGGCTTCACTTTGGGCAATTTCGTTTTCGTGGTGGGGAAAAATCAGATCACTTCCCCCCACATGAATATCGATAGTTTCTCCCAATTGTTCTTTGACCATGGCCGAACATTCAATATGCCACCCCGGACGACCTTGACCCCAGGGAGAATCCCAACTAGGTTCCCCCGATTTTGCCCCCTTCCAGAGGGCAAAATCAAAGGGGTCTTGTTTTTTAATTGCTTCCGGGTCGTCGGTTTCTACCCGGCCGCTGGCGCCGGCTTGCAGATCATCCAGTTTTCGCCCTGATAGTTTGCCATAATCAGAAAAACGACGGACGGAATAGTAAACATCGCCATCGCTGGGGTAAGCATAGCCTTTTTGTTCTAATTCATAGACTAGGCGCTTGATACCGTCGAGGGTATGAGTGGCCCGGGGATAAGCGTCCGCCGGTCTGACCCCTAATTTTGCCATATCCTCAAAGTAGGCCTCGATAAATTTCTCGGCTACGGCTGCCATGGTGGTATGTTCATTTTTAGCCCGATTGAGAATTTTATCGTCAATATCGGTGAAATTCTGAATATAGCGCACTTTATAACCGAGATACTCCAAATAACGCCGCACCACATCCCAAACCACACAGGTACGCGCATGACCCAAATGGCAATAATCATAGACGGTAATGCCGCAGCAATACATGGAGACCATGCCCGGGATGAGGGGGGTAAAGGGTTCTTCGCGACGACTGAGGGTGTTGTAGAGGATTAAGGTCATGGATGGAGAAATTTTTTTCTGGGGGAAAAGGCTAGTCCAATTTTATAGCAGTTATTTTCAGTTATCAGTGATCAGTTATCAGTGATCAGTTATCAGTGATCAGTTATCAGTGTAAGTATCTAAGCACAATTAATTACACATCTAAGCCACTACTCCGTCAGACTTCTGCGGTGGTGAGCAAACAGAGAACTGAAAACTCAAATCCGATCCCTAATAGCTGTATCCCGTCTCCTGTCTCCTGTCTCCTGTCTCGACTAGGAAATTAATTTTGCACGACTACTTATCAGTAGACCTCTTGCATAAATCCGAAAACAAACGATAGAAACAATAATGGGAGGGACTTTCAGTTAATTATTTATTAGTAGTTGATAATCTTCAAAAATGTTGCTGTACAAGGATCGACTTAAGACTTTTGCAAGAGGTCTATT